>CAJWOS010000136.1 GCA_913044235.1 uncultured Pseudomonadota bacterium | reverse complement strand
GCCGGCGGTGACGGTGAATTCGATGACTCGGGCGACTCGGGCGACTCGGGCGACATCCCGGATTTCACCGATACCGACCGCGACGGCGTACCCAGCGACCTCGACTGCGATGACAACGACCCAGCACGTTTCCCCGGAAATCCAGAACTGTGTGACGGGACCGACAATGACTGCTCGGGCGAGGCCGAGGTGGATGGCGACGGGGTGTGTGGGTTCTGGACCCTCGATGCCGAGACCTCGACCTGGAGCGCCTACCCACTCGAGCCAGTCGAGAGTGTACATGCACCCGGCAACCCCATTCAGGTTGCCTTCAGCGTGGGCCGCGAGCGGGTCTGGGCGCTGACCGAAAACACCTACCATATCCTTGCGCTCGACTCGTTCGAGTGGATCACCTCTGGAGACCGCGACGCGCTCTTTCCGGAGGCATCCGGCCGCGACCTGACCCTCGCTCTGAAGGCACCGAACGACTGGGCGGCTCAGGATGGAGACGCCACGGTCAACCTGCAGTTCGACTTTTCAGCCCTGGTCTACACCTGGGACTCCGCTTCTGCCTCCTTCTCGCTGTTTCTCGAGACCGAGCTCCGTGCAGACTGGCAGACGGACCTCGCACCCGCCGCCGCGTCGGTACAGGCCGGCTGGCTCGGGCACGACGATGAATATGGCTGGACCGGTGCCGCCCGTCCCCGAGACGTGTGCGACTCTGGAGCCGAAGCCCTCGGGCCGTACTTCGGCGTGCTGACCGCCGCCGGCCAGCTCCACCTGTACGACGCTGGACATTGCTTCGCGTTCGTCTCGTCCATGCCTGCGGAGACCTTTTCGATCTTCAACTACATCGGCGCTCCCGCTCCGACCGCCATTGGTGCCACTGCGTGGACCGGCGCTGGCATCATTGCCTTTGCCAACACTGGTGGCTGAACGTCACTGCCCATCCTCGGATGGTGGCCCATCGGGTGTCTGGGTGTAGTGACCGTGGTGGTTGGGTGATGCGCGAGGCTTGGTGAGCGAGCGGGGCTCGACGGACGGTGGCGTTGCTCCGGGTGGGTTTGGTCCGGTAGAGTCCAGACGTGGATGGTGTTTTCTCTCCGTCAGATTCCGTCTGCCCTTGAGGTTCGATATGATTCGCCGCCTGCTGCTTTCCATGGTCCTGTGTGGCATCGTGGGCTGTGCGCCCAAGACCACGTCCCCCCCAGAGCAGCCCCTGGCGTCACTCCTGGAGCGCACGCTGCCGGGTGTGGTTCTTCTGGTGAGGGAGCTGCCGTCGGGAAAGCTTGGCTATGGCAGTGGTGTACTGGTCGATGAAAAGCACATCTTGACCAACCTGCATGTGGCCAGGGGCGGTGTGGGTGGCTTTGCCCTTTTGCACGATCCTGCTCGGGAGTCGTACACCACGGTGGATGGTGGCATCCTCCGCTATGTTCGCGAATATGGCGAACATGCCGTGCCGGTTCGAATGGTTCGTGCCGATGCGATCAACGATCTGGCCCTGGTGGAGCTCACATCCTCCATCTCTTCGGTCGACCCGCTGCCGTTTCGACAGGAGCCACCACAGCTCGGCGAGACCGTCACTGCGCTGGGGCATCCGCAGGGCAACGTGTGGTCCTTTTCTCGCGGCGTGGTGTCTGCGGTGCATCGCGGCGCCATTCAGCATGATGCCGCCATCAATCCTGGCAACTCGGGTGGGCCGCTGCTGGATCGGAAGGGCCAGGTGGTGGGGATCAACACCTTCCGACTGCAGGCAGGCGACGCCCCCGTGGGCATCGGCTACGCCAGGCCCATGGAGGTGGTCGCGCCCCTTCTCGAGTCTACCTCGTGGGATGGACTCGACCTCAGCACGCCGGAGTCTTCGTGGTATTCGATGACGCGAGCCGTGGAGCTTGGCCGTCCGGAGGCATTGGATGCGATGACCTTTGACCGCCTTGTTCAGCTCGATCCAGAAACCAAAGAGCACCTTGCGCACCAGATGGCTCAAGCGGTGCGGGATGTTGTGGGGCCCGACGCTGTCAGAGACGACTTCGAGCCACTGATGCAGAAGTTCTTCGACGTGCTGCCGAAGCCCACGGTCGACGAGTATCGTTCGATGATGGCCCTCGTGATTCAGGGAACGAGCTTCAGCGAAGCGATGGCGAAGATGGATGCTCAGGTCTACGAAAAATTGGATATCGAAGTCGTTCAAGAAGGCCTTGCGATGGGCCATGACTGGCTTGAGAGTCGTACCGGGTTCGAGCCCGCTGCATACGAAGCATGTGGGATCAAGCGTTCCTTGAATGATCCGAATGACGCGGTCGACATTCTGAAGCTCGGTATCCGGCTTGAAGAGACCATACCGGGTCGGACAGGCGACGAGGTCTGGCTCGTTACCTCGGGATTCAACCTCGACGGGTCCTCGTGGCGCTGCAGTAGCCTGATGGTTCGCCGGCAAGGCCGGTGGCTTGAAGAGCTCGTGCCCAGTGTGGAAGCGGTCGCTGCACTGCCAGAGGGGGCACCGCGTCCAGCACAGGATGAGGCCAGCGTTCGTGTCTTGCAAGGCCGCGAGGCGTACGACATGGTTCGTGCGCTCCTCGAGCAGGCGCTGGAAGCAAAAGCACAGAACGATGCTCCAACGCCAGACCCCTGATCCGTGTGTCGCCGATCCGACTCGGCATCCAGGAGCGCAGGAGCTGCAGCAACCCCAACAGGGTCCCCCGATGCCGAGCGGAGCCGCTTGTGCAGGCGATATGGTGATGCTGGCCTCCTGGTGGCCCGACGACCCCCGCAACGCATGCAGGGTGGATCATCCCAGGATGCGATGAACGGCCTCGTTGAGCTGGGTCTCCTCCCGTACAAATGATGTTCCTAGCCTGGCGAGCTTGTGAATCTCGACAGACAACGCAGCGACCGCCTTGTGTTCTGAATTGACGGGGTCATACTTCGGCAACGGAATTGCCTTCATCATCTTTGCTGCCCACGGATACTTGGAGCGGCCTGCACGGGTGCTGACGAAGCCTGCAACCCACTCCGAGTTCAGGACGCCACAGACAAAGTGGGCCTCCTCACGAGAGCGGAGTGAAATGCAGCAGATGTTGTTGTGTGGGATAGCTGTTTTGGATCCAATGTGTGGGCTGTGGATGTCTCCCACAACACAGAAGGACTGCTTGATCGAGCCCATGGCGTTGAAGACCACCTTGTGGGGAGCGAAGGTGTAGGGGCCGACGCCAAACGTCGAGTAAAAAGGCTTCTCTCGGATGTGCACAGACCTTCGGCCAAGAAGGAGGGTCTGGTGGCTGCGAAGGTAGGCGAGCAGTCTCGGAGAAGAGGAACGCAAGCTGGCTTCGTTGTCATCGGTGTACTTGTCTTGAGGCACGATGATGGGTTGGTGCCCGATGATCTTCCACTTTCGGATGTGCCGCGCTTTCAGTCCCGGGTACACCCGGTCTGGCTCCACCTCAACATCCACGACCGCCACTTTCTTCCTCCCCGAATTCGAGGCGTTGATGAGGATGCCATGCTTGGTCTTGCCCTTGACTTCCACGAAGAAAACGCTGGCGAGGTCGTTTACATATCCGTGCCGAACGGGATAGGCGTTTTGGCCGGACGACTGGATTTTGGCACCCTTTGGCAAGATCAACCAAGGGCTTGTGGGGGCCTTCGACGGCTCCGGAAGCAGGTCAAAGTCTTCATAGGCGCAGGCTTGAAGCACGCGCGTCAGGGTTAGGTGTACGTGGTCTTTTCCCACTGTGTTCAGGTCATACTTTCGATACTGGACCGGGAAGGTTGTCTCCGCATTCTTGGTCAGCACCGCGAGCGAGGTTGCCGCTCCACTGGACGCAAACGGATTCCCGCTCGACAGGTCGAGGACCCGCTCCAGACACAAGCTCGTCGTCGATGAGCCGGTGCGTATCTGAAGGGTCCTGAACAGGCCGTGCGCTTCGCCCTGGTAGATGGACTGCTTCATCAGGAACGAGATCCGGCCGTGCTCGGAAAGAAACCGATCGGCGCAAATCAACAGGAAGGGCACGCAGATGTCGTCATGCCCCATCCCCAGTGTGGAGTCGTACCCGGAGTGTTGGTACAGCGAGTACGTCTCGAGGAAGGTGGCCCGCATCTTGACTTTGTACGTCTGGGAGATGTGTTCCCAGCTGATCCAAGGGGGATTGCCAACGAGGTCTGTGAATGTGTGTAGCTGGGTGAGCTGATGCTGAGCGGCAGCATATGTGGACTCGGCATGATCAAGTCCGAGGTCCTCGCTGGAGGGTCGGATGTCGTCTGCGTTTCCGGATGTCCGATAGCGAATGTCGCCTTGCCCCGTCGCGATCGAGTAGAGGTTGTCGCGGAGCTGGGTTGGCTGGAGCATCGAGTCGCCGAAATAGACGGGGATCTCCAGCGGGACTCGGTTGCGGAGGAGGGCCTCCGGTCGTGCAGACAACAGTGCCAGGACGTAGTTGGCGGTGGAGGCCACAACAGCCACCGGATTGATGTCGATCCCAAACACCCGCGACGTGATGTCGTGGATGCTGCGGTTGTCGCCTTCGGCAAGGCGATGGATCAGGTCCACCAAAAAGACACCTGAGCCGCAGCTGGGGTCCAGGAAGCGTCGACTCTGTACGGGCTCTCCCTTCGCAAGGACCTGTTCGATCGACAGCTGCGCCAGCCACTTGGGAGTGTAGTACTCGCCAAGCTGGTGCCGAACCTTGGTCGGAAAAAATTGCTGGAAGATGGTCTTGGAGAACGGGCGGTTGGAGTCAACCGAAGAGAGGAGCCAGCAAGGATCGGCGGCTTGGATGCAAGCACCGTGTCTTTCCAGCGCTGCCACGACCTCCTCTGCTTCGATGGCCAGGGGCCAGGAGAAGAGGTCGTCGGTGTGCCCGGGTTTGAGGTGCAGATGGGCAAGAAACGCATCCGAGAAGAGTGCGCTCTGCAGAGGCGCAGGTTCAGGATGCAGCCTGTGGTTGATCACATGGTTTCGAAGGCCCTTCATCGTGAGGGCGTAGGCCGTGTACATCACCAGAAGCGTGGATTCCTCGTCGCCCCCTCGCAGGCCCAGCCCGCGGATGGAGCGCTTCCACTCTGGGCCGTCGAGGAGGTCGCCGTAGTACAGGCGAAACAGCTGGGACCACTGTCGCGTTGGACCCACGCCCTCTTCGACTATGACCTGCAGAAGCGACGCACAGAGGTCGAACATGGAGTCAGCGATGCGCTTCAACATCTGCATGGTGGCCATCGGTTCCATGGAGGGGCAAGTCGCTCGGTCTGCATTGGTATCCGTTGGGGTCTACCAGACCGACCCGGTGAGAGCATCGGGTGCTCGAGGTTCGCGAGGTGAGCAAGCGCTGCGTGGAATCGTACAGGTAAAGGTACTGGCCCTGAGATGTGAAAGTATCCATGGGCAGCGAAGTTGATGGAACAGTACCGCTGTCTCGTGACCATACAAGAACCCCTGCATGTGGAAATGTCGTCAATGTGGTCAATATCGAACAATATCCACAACCTGGTGAAGGGAATGAAACGAGCATGGCGTTGGGGCGAATGCCGTAAAATCGCCCCGAAAATGGTGGAGGTTAAACGATGAACATTCGGGGATGGTTCTCTGGCCGACACTCCGTAGGCGGTGTGTCGAAGTGTTCCAAATCAGGCCACCGCGATATTTCTTCCCCATAACGGAAAAGATATTTGATCGAAAAGCTCCACTGCTTTTTGGTCAAGACTGCGCCAGGTATTGTTCTTTCTACGATTCGCCTACTGAAATCGTCGAGTTCGAAGTTCTCTTTATAGAGCTTCTGCATTCTCCTAACAATCAATTCCTCTCTCCCATGGTCTATTTTGCATTTAAGAACCCACTGAGTCCAGAATCCTGACTCGCCTTTTCGCAGCAAAAAGTAGCGTACGCTCTTACGGTCATGATGAAGAACAACGAGGCAGTGTTGTTTCAGGAAGCTGTCATACTTGTCTGGGTAGTTGTTGTGGGCAAACTGCACCGCAGGAGACTTACTACTGAAATTGAGTGATTTAATCTCAACCGGTTGATTGTATTTGGACCATGCGTCGACCCCAAATCGGTCATCTTCATTAAGAGTCAACTCCAAATCAATCGCCGCTTGGCTCTCGAGAGCTTCTGTATCCGCTTGTTTTGAGACTTTTCTTCCCATGAATACTCCGACGCTGCTGTGCATCATCGTTGCAGTAAAAGCGTGAATCCCATCCCGGTAGTAGTATGTACTTTCCGGAGCGTGATCGGATTATAACGGTTGTGGGGAAACTTTGAGTCTGACGTTTTGTCCTCGCCCAATACCCTGAGCGAGAAATCGGTAGCAGGAAGCACTCTTGAACCCTTCCAGACCGATCTCCGCTGGGGCTCTTTGGTCCTCCGTAGCCTTCCGACAGCGCAACAATGCGTTGAATGTACCCCGCCGGCATGGCCCTCAAGTCCAAAATCCACCTCGCGGCTGCCCCAACAATGTCTTCGCCCGTGCTGGACCCCGCGTCAGGCAACCCACTTTTGACGTTCCCCCCACCGCGAACCCCTCGCCGACCGACCCGGCGGCGCCAACACACGAAGCGTTGCCGATGGCATCACGAAGATCCGAGGCGATGTTGCCCACCCACGCTGGGCACACAAAGCAGTTTACGTCGAATATCCGCCAAAGCATCGCACTGTGAGATGGTCAGCGTGACTGGCTCCGCGCTGCCTTTGACTGCTGCTTCTCCATATTCGCCGGACGCGTCCCCACCTGCGGCGCCTTCAGACGAACGCGACGCCGATCCCGAGACGCCAAAAGCAATTGATAGTAGACCTGGTTTGCCCTGGGTGGCGGCACCCAAGAACCCAGACCTCGACCGGCTCCAGCCAGCGTCGCGTCAGCGCCCTGGTACCGTCACGCAAGGTCCGCCTCAGTGCAATCCGCACCTGAACACCCGATAGGGTCTCCTCTCGCTCCTTCGCAAGCGGTGGAGTTGTCCGAGACCTCGCTGGTTGCACGCCCCAATCCATACCCCGTATGTCGCGAGTGCCCGTCGTGGTGTCGCACTGCCGCGGACGTTCGAACTGAAGGCCTCCGAGAACCGCACCCGGTCGCACAGGAACCTTCAACCGTGACTTGATGTGACGGAACCGACGGAAAATGAGGGTCCACGATAGAGCGGCCAGAGTGCTCGATAAATACCGCTGCCAAGTTCTTTGCTTCACAGCAAAATGATGGTCATGCACCCGTCTCTTTGTGGCTGTCGATTTGGTGTTTCCGATCGGGTTGATGTCGAATAAGCCGGTTTGGAGGCTCGACAGTGCAATCCTCCCCTGCGGGGATGGCCGTACCGTTTTGCGTTCAGGCCCAGCCATCAGCAAGGTCCGGCGGACTCGTGCCTGCATTCATTTACCTGTGAGATGCCATCTTGATGCAAACCCAAGACTCTGAGCAGCCGAGATCGGTCTGGAGCAAACTGTTTGAGGGTGGACCTGTGGCCCCCGCTTCGGGTGCGAATCCGATCCGGCAGCGAGCCATCCTGGTCAACAAGCTCGCCATCGTGCTTGCACTGTCTGCAAACGGGCTCACCATGGGGTCGTTCTTCGTCATCGGAGACACGGTACCGATGCAGGCTCTCTTGCTGATGACCCTGTCCACAGTGCTCTACATCTCCTGCTTCATGCTCCTGCATTGGGGACAGACCACAAAGTCTCGCGTGACGTTTTCTGGGTCCCTCCTGATCACTGTGCTGTTTCTCACGTTGAGCTTTGGAACCGACGCACAGGTGCAGGCTCTGTACCTGCCCATCGCGCTCGGCGGGATCATCATCTGGCCACGAAACGCGGTGGGTATGATGCTGCTCGGGCTGGGATGCACGGTGCTGTTTTTTGGCTTGCAGGCATATGGACCGGCGGTTGGCGTGGCCGACCTGTACGTGACCAAAGCCACCACTGCAGCGATGGCATACTTCTACACGGGGCTCACAGTGTGCCTGTGCGGCACCATTCTTCTCTTGAACAGCCTGACCTCCATCCGCCTTCAGGATCTCCTCGATGCAGAGCGGATGAAAGTCGAAAATCTGCTGCTGCAGATCTTGCCGGTGCCGGTAGCGCGTGAGCTGTTGTCGGCGGGCCGCTACGCGCCTCGTCGAGTGGGCGATGTGGCCGTGCTGTTCGGGGATATCGTCGGGTTCACGTCGATGGCGGAGGCCTACCCGCCCGAGACCATCGTAGCGATGTTGAACGAGCTGTTCTCCAAGTTTGACAAGCTCGTGGAAATCCATGGAGTCGAGAAGATCAAGACCGTTGGCGACGCCTACATGGTGATCTCCGGTGCCCCCAATCACCGAGAAGACCACCTCGAAGCCATGGCTCGTCTCTCTTTCGATATGCTCGATACAGCAGCCGCCCTGACGCTGCCGGACGGAACGCCGATACGGATGCGAATCGGGATCGACACGGGTAGCGCTGTGGCCGGGGTTGTTGGTGACAGCCGGTCCATCTACGACATCTGGGGAGCCACGGTCAACATGGCCAGTCGCATGGAGTCCCACGGAGAGGCCGGCAAGATTCAAGTCACTGGCCGTGTGTCCGAGCGCCTGGCTGCGACCCATCGGTTGACGTCTCGTGGCCAGACCATGGTGAAGAACATTGGCATGGTCGAGACCTTCTGGCTGGAGGCGGGAGCTCCGTAGCGTTCCAGATCGGTTCACCGCTGCGCGCTGTGCTCGATGGTGCCTGCAGCCGGTGTCCGCATCGCCTTGAAGCGTCTGCAGGGAGGTGCGAACTGGGACACGTGAATTGGCTGGAGTACTGAGGCTCGGCCGACTTCCAGGTTGATTGACGGCGTTGGATGGGGTCGGTAGAGTCCAGCGGGTTGGACGTTTCGTACCCCTCGGTGCAACGGGTCTGCTTGAATGGCCACAGGCACCGTCTCCACGCGCAGTGGGCCTCGAACCGAGTCCCGAGACGTGGTCCGTTTTCGCATCGGAGTCTCCCATGACCGCTCAGACCAGGGCTCTGCTTCCTCTGTTTCTCACTGCCATCCTTGCGGTGTATGGGTGCAGCGACAAGAGCGGAGACACCGGAGCGGGCGGCTCCGATGGTGCTGGTGCTGGTGCTGGTGCTGGCGACGGCGACGGCGACGGCGACGGCGACGGCGACGATACCAGTGCCGATGCAGACGGAGATGGGTTCACCGCAGCGGCCGGCGACTGCGACGACACCGATGCCACGGTCTACCCAGGCGCCGAGGATGCCCGCACCGACGGCACGGACCAGGACTGCGACGGGCTGGATGGTCCAGACGCCGACGGAGATGGGTATGCAGATGCGGCGTCTGGCGGCGACGACTGCAACGACACGGATGCGTCAGCGTACCCGGGGGCCGCGGAGGTCTGGGGCGATGGCATCGATCAGGACTGTGATGGGACCGCAGACCGGTCGGAGAGTGTCTGTACAGGCTCTTTTGTATTCACCGCAGCAGACGGTGTGGACCACCGCATCGAACCTTGCCTGGACTGGCAGATGGCGGTGGACCACGACTATCTTCCGGACGAAGCGCCCCGTGTAGTGGGCTTCCGTCTTGCGCTGAACGGCTCGAGCGACCCGGTCTTCGACTGCATGCTGACCGTGGACCAAGCACAGGTCTGCGGCACCGGCTTCTACCCGCAGGGGGAGGGCGAGGCTGGCGCCACAGCGTTGGTCACGCTGGACTGCAGTGGTCTCGACAGCGAGGAGCGGTCCACATTTCCCGCCGAAGGCTACCTGGAACTGACCACACTCACCACAGTGGAAGACTCCGGCAGTCATGTGGGCGCGCCCATCCAGACGGAGCTGGCGCTCACGCTCACCGCCGTCGCTGGTCCGTTCACGGTCCAGGGCGATGTGCACCTTGCGGCGGTCCAGGCCGGCGGCGATGACGTGGACCAGACCGCTTGTGCGGTTGACTCTGGCGACGAGGACGCCGACGGCGTGCGGTCCAGCGAGTTCGGCGGCACCGACTGCGACGACGACGATGCCGACATCTCGCCGGTTGCCACCGAGCTTTGCAATACCGTGGACGACGACTGTGACGGCATGATTGACGAGGACGACGCAGCCGATGCGCCCACCTGGTACGCCGACTCAGACGGCGACAGCTATGGCGATGCCGCTGCGTCTTCCACGTCCTGCATCGCTGCCTCCGGAACGGTGTCGGACAACACCGACTGCAACGACGGCGATGCTGCGGTGAATCCTGCCGCCATCGAGCTGTGCAACACCATCGACGACGACTGCGACGGCACCACGGACGAGCCCGACGCCGCCGACGCCGCCATGTGGTATCGCGACCGCGACAGTGACGGCTATGGCGACGCTTCCGTTCGCCAGACCGCTTGCTCCCAGCCGGCGGGCACCGTGTCGGACAACACCGACTGCGACGATCGCGATGCCGACATCTCGCCGGCTTCCACCGAGCTGTGCAACACGGTGGACGACGACTGCGACGGCACCACAGATGAGCCTGACGCCGCCGACGCCCCCACGTGGTACCACGACGCTGACATCGACGGCTACGGGGATGCTGCCGCGAGCCAGACTGCTTGCTCCCAGCCCTCGGGCACCGTGTCGGACAACACCGACTGCGATGACGATGATGCCGACATTTCGCCGGCCGCCACCGAGATCTGCGACGCAGACGACGCGGACGAGGACTGCAACGGGCTGGCCGATGACGCTGACAGTGGGGTGGATGCCAGCACCCTGTCTACCTTCTACGACGACAGCGACAGTGATGGCTATGGCGATGCCTCTGCGACCACTACCGCCTGTGACGCGCCGTCGGGCACAGTCGCCGACAACACCGACTGCGACGACGCAGAACAAACCACGAATCCGGGCGCGACCGAAGTCTGCAACGATGGCGCAGACAATGACTGCTCGGGCGATGCGACCGGCTGTGAGCGGGTGGGTGACTACCGGATGGACTACAGCTCGGAGTCAGACCAGTACATCACCGGAGCCTACGCTCGAGACCGGTTCGGCTCTGCTGTGGCGGTGGCCGACGTGACCGGTGACGGGCTCGACGACCTCGTTGTGGGGGCGAGCTCCTACGATTTCGGCGCGACCGACGGTGGTGCGGCCTTCGTGTTCGCGGGCCCCACCAGCGGTGCGAGCGTGTCGACCGCTACCGCGGAGCTGCGCGCCACAGAAGACATCTGGTACATCGGCCAAGACGTGGCTGCAGCGGGCGACTTGGATGGAGATGGCTACGAGGATCTTCTCCTCGCGGGGAACTACTACAGCTTTGCCGTGCACGGCCCTGTCTCTGGCCTGAGCAACCTCACGGTGGGAACGGGCAGCATCGAGGTGACAGGCCTCAGCTTTGATGGTGTGGGAGACGTGACCGGTGATGGGCTGGCCGACTTCTGGGGCATGTACGAAACGAGTGCTTGGCTGTTCGCCGGGCCGCTCACTGGCAGCGCCACACCCGCCGACGCGGTGGCCACGATCTCGGTGCCGTCGTCCCGTTGGTCCATGGGCATCGGCTACGGAAGCACGGTGGGAGACACGAACGGAGACGGCCACACCGACCTCGTCTTGGCCTCGCTCGGCGAAGGTTCCCCAGGCGAGATCTACTTTTTCTTCGGGCCCATCACCGGCGACGTCACCGAGGCTGACGCCGATGCGAGCTGGTCGGAGACCTCCGGGGACACGTTCCTGGGGCTATCGAACGGTGCAGCAGACCAAGACGGAGATGGTCTGGATGATCTCCTGATGGGTGCCTACGGCGACGACACCGCCGGACCGAGCGCCGGCGCCATCTACCTGCTCCGAGGTCCGGTCACCTCTGTGGCCTCGCTGGCTGCAGCAGACGCGACTCTCGTGGGCGACCCCTACGACGAGCTTGGGGGAGAGAACTATGGTGACGGTGCGCGCACCCACTCGATCGTTTCCCCTGGAGACCTCGACGGCGATGGTGGCGCTGACCTGCTGGTCTCGGCTGGGGGCTACGACACCCGCCGCGGCCGCGTGTACCTTGTGCAGGGGGTGCTGAGCGGTACCGTTGATGTGGACTCTGTTGCCACCGCGACCGTCACAGGTGCGGGAGGCTACGGCTACTTTGGTGGCTTTACGGTGGTCGATGGAGACTTGAGTGGAGACGGCGTGAACGACTGGGTGTTCGGCTCGCAGCTTGACGATCGGAACGGAACCAACGCTGGCGCGGTCTACATCCTGGACGGGCTGGGACAGTAGGCGGCATCGTTGATGGTGCGTCGCGTGCTCGGCTTCGAGTGGCACTGGAGGCGCGTGGTCTGTTCCTTGAGTCGGCGGGCCCGGTAGGCGGGAGAGACGGGGCTCGCTACTGCGGATTGCGACTTGGTCGCACGCCGACGAACGTGGGGTCGTGACCCACGAACCGTGGTCTGGTGGGCGTTCCCGTTCCCGGTTCACCAACCTCGAATGCAACCGCGGAGCCTTGGTGTGGGCGCGTCCATCCGTGCGGCGCCAGACGATGGAGGGTGTTCGATTGACGTCCAAACACGACAGATACGCCAAGAATTACTACGTATGTAGTCGACCAAAAACACCATTTTCAGGTTCTTTCAAAAATGTGAGCGTCTTGTTTGTTGGGTCGCGGCCGCGCACTGGTTAAGGGCCGGGCAGGCCGGGCAGCATCCTACACAGGCATGCACACGTTCCGCATTTTGCGGGTCGACGTTCATTGTGGACGCCGGTCGGACCTCCATTCCTACCGACCCGGGGTCGCCCCCCGTTGCAAGGATTGCAGACATGACTACCTACCGAATCCTCGCCTCCTTGATGCTGCTCGTTGTCACATCTGGATGCTTCAAAAAGCAGAAGGCTGCTCTCGCCGCCGCTGCTGCGGGCGCGCAAGTGGCCTGTGAATCCGCCAAGCGGACATCGCAGAACGTCCGGCAGAATGTAGACGCCGCAAACGAGGCCTATCTCGCTGCCAAGCAGGCGCTTGAGACGGCATCGCGGAAAGGACAGCGGCCGAAGCTCGCCGCCAAGGCCGCGCTCTATGATCAAGCGCAAAAAGCCGTGGAAGTAAACAAGGAGCGCCTGCAGACCGCGCAACAGCAGGCCACGGAAGCCGCATCGGCAGAGATGGCAGCCTGTATGGGCGACTGACTCTCGCTGCGGGTACCGGTTGGAGGATGCTGCACTGCGCGCGGGGCTGCGCCATGAAAATCCCTTCAACCGGGGCAACGCCGAGCGATGAGGCTCCTTGAGCACCATCCCCACTCTCGGGATGTGCTCTTGTGGCCTTGTCGCTTCGCTGCTTTTGCGGCTCGCGATGGGGGATACATGCTTCAAGGCCGAGCGGGGCGGGACTTTTGCGGAGCATGCCCCCAGGAATTGCGTGATGGTTGCTGCCAGAAGGGAGCCTGGATGGGCCCTCCGGCAGTGCGCCTCGGCGCCTGGAAGTCAGCGACGCGCACCGACGGTTTTCTGTTTCGTCGCACGCTCTGTGGCGATGCACGAGCACATCGATGTGGTCAGTAGAGGTACGCGTAGAAGGTGTTGTCGAAATAAAAGATTCCATAGGGATCGTAATCAAAGGACCGGCTGTCGATTGCAGACGCCGAGTCGTGTGCGGAACCGGTCGCGATGGACACGTCGTACGAGTAGAACTGTATGTATTCTTCAACGCTGAACAGAAAGTCCAACCCGTAAGGGGCGTTTCCGAACAGCAAATAGCCGGTAGCGCCGGACGCGTTGCCACAGGTTCCCGTTTGGTCGTAGGTGACTTCGAAGATGTAGTCACAGCTCGGGCATCGCGACTTCGACGCCAAGGCCGGGCCAGCATAGGTGACATCGCAATTCCAGTTGTACCCAATCTCCGGCAGGCGCTGTGAGCTGGATGCTGAGCCGGATATGGACATGTATCCACAGTCTTCGGGTTGTACGGTACGGTCGGAGTCGTCGCAGTCCAACGCACACGACGAGTAGCCGTCTCCATCCAGATCGTCGCCCGTGAGCGTGGCGTCTGCGTCGTCGCAGTCAACGCCAGGGGTTGCTGGTGCGCTTGCATACTGGTCGCCCCACCCGTCTTCATCCGCGTCGACTTGACACTGCGTTGGGTCGTCCAGCTCTCCGGCACCGGTGAAGGTATACCGGTCGTCCGGCGCGCAGTCTCCTCCATCGAAGTTCGGGATCAGGTCGCCGTCCCCGTCGCCATCCAGATCGGCGAGGGCACAGTCATCTTGCTCCTCGGCATCCGGTGCAATCTGTCGAAGCGTCGTTGAGATGTCGCCTTCCAGATCGAAGTCGCCTCCCCAGGTGTGAAGGTGGCCGGAGAATGTAATGGACAGGGGCTCGCCGGCGAAGGAGCCGGTGTCGGTGCCGGCGTCCAAGGTCTCGATCTGGAGGTAGCCCTCGGTGGTCAGCACCGTGGTCTCG
>CAJWOS010000135.1 GCA_913044235.1 uncultured Pseudomonadota bacterium | reverse complement strand
CGGGTCTCGGCTGAGGTTGCGGGCGTAGTCTTCGCGAATCAGCTCTCGTGCGATGGACAGCTTGGCGTAGAAGCTGTGGTAGCGAACCGTTCGACCGTCGAACTGTTCGTCGATGTAGCACCGAAACGGTGTGCGTCCCTGAAAGGGGAAGCGGCCTTTTTCGGTGCGAGCGCATGAGGCAAAGGCGCGATGGGCGAGGTCTTCAATGGCCTCGTCGTCCTTGCGCATATTGGTGAACCAGGCATCCGGGTATGTGCGCGACATGTACCGCACATGGGTGCAGAAGACCTCGAGCAGGGCCTGGGGTGCATGGGCGGTGCGCGCATCCCCTGGTGCGGTGTCGCCTGCGACGAAGTCGGTCACCAGGGCGGGGAGGTCTTCGGTTCCGGGACGGTTCGCAGCCACGAGAGGGACTCCGGATGCGGTGGACGGTGAAAGGACGCTTCGCCCGTGAGACACACCGTCCGATGCGGAGCGGTACCGCGAAGGCGGGACCGACGGTGGCCGGGACGGTGCGATCCTCCGTGCGCTGCCGTTCCCAGTATGGCAGGGATGGTGGTTCTGTCGACGTCGGACCGCGATCGTCTCGCCCCACGAAGGGATGGGCGGCAGACGGAGCGGTCGTGGCGCCGAGGGGGGGCCGTGGCGGCGCAGGGGGGTGGGCATTGTGGGCTCCGAAGCGGTGTTCGTATTCCTCCAAGGGCTTCCCGCCGGCTTCGTTACACGCGAATTGTCGTGGCGGGCTTCATTCCGCTTCGGACCGTCCACCCAGTGGGGTGGAGTGCCCCTGGGGGGCCGTGATCACGAGAAATATGGCGCTACGATGGCAAAATTATGGACTGTTCGTGTCATCGTGATCGCTGTGAGGGGTGTCCTCGATCCACCGGCTACGCGCGGCGCGTCCCCAGCCATGGTGGTGCGAAGTGTCGGAACCCCAGACCCCCCTTGAGTCTCCATCATCTGAGTCGTCTTCGGGCGTGTTGGACGTTCTGCGGAGAGAGCGGGTCTTCATCATCGTTCTGTCGATGGCGTTTCTCACAGCCGCGCTTTCCTACCCCTACGCGCAGGTGGCGATGTGGGTGGGCTTCGCGTTCGCCGGCTACTCGGCCATCGCCAACGACAGCATCCAGACCATCGGTACCTTCATCGCGTCGAACCGCGAGCGGCCCTGGTGGCATTTGTGGGGCTTCATCGGTGGGATCTTCCTGGTCACGGTCACGTGGTCTTGGATGAACTACGGAGGTGACGTCTCCTACGGCCGACTGGCATCGAAGGGCTTTGAAAAAGCACCGGAGTCCTTTCAGTTCTTGCAGCTCGCTGCGCCTCTGTTCCTGCTGGTCCTCACTCGACTTCGGATGCCAGTCTCCACCACCTTCCTGCTGCTCACGAGCTTCGCGGCTTCTGGAAAGTCCATCGTCTCGGTCGTGACCAAGAGTGTCTCTGGCTACGCCATCGCCTTTGTGATTGCGATCTCGGTCTGGGGCATCCTCGGTCCATGGATGAAGCGACAGTTCACGGGCACGGCCCATCCGATGTGGCGCGTATTCCAGTGGTGCAGCACGGGCTTCCTCTGGTCGGTCTGGCTCCAGCAAGACGCCGCAAACATCGCAGTCTTCCTCCCGCGGAGCCTCTCCTTCATGGAGTTCGCCGCTTTCGCGTCGGCGATCTTCGGTGGTCTGGGCCTCCTCTTCTACATGGGTGGCGAGAAGATTCAGGAAGTCGTCGACGAAAAGAGCGACGTGGTGGATGTTCGTGCGGCAACCGTTATCGACTTCATCTATGCGCTGATCCTGCTGTACTTCAAGATGCACAGCCAGATTCCCATGAGCACCACCTGGGTGTTCGTGGGCTTGCTCGGCGGCCGTGAGCTGGCCATGGCCTTCCGAAAGGCCAACAGCGACGGGCGCACCACGAGCGCGGCCTTCAAGCTCATGGCGCGTGACCTCATCTACGTCACGATTGGCTTCCTCGTGGCGCTGCTGCTCGCTTCGGCCATCAACCCGGTGGTTCGAGAAGGCTTCTTCGGCAGCTGAGGTAGGAAGCGGATAAGTCTCCAACGCCGCGGAACGTAGCGATGGAGTGGACATGCGAGTGCTGGTCACGGGTGGGACCGGGCAGATCGGTGGTGCTGTCGCACGGGCCCTTGTGGAGCGAGGCGACACGGTGCGTTGCCTGGTGCGGTCTCCCGAGCGACTCGGAAACCTGACTGGGCTCGAGGTCGAGGTAGTGCAGGGGGACGTCACGCAGGCGCCCACCGTGCGGGCGGCCGCCGATGGTGTTGAGGCCGTGGTGCATGCGGCGGGTGTGGTGTCCTACTGGGCGCCCAAAGCGTCGTTTCAGCACTCGGTCAACGTGACCGGCACCCAGAATGTGTTGGATGCAGCCGCGGATGCGGGAGCTCGGCGTCTGCTGCTCACGAGCAGCATTGCGGCTCTGGGGCATGTGGCTGGCACCGCCCATGGCAACGAAGACAGCCCGTTCAATTGGGGAGGCATGGGCCTCGCCTACATGGAGACCAAGCACGCCTCACAGACCATGGTTCTCGACGACGACCGGCTCGAGACCCTGGCTGTGCTGCCGGGAATTGCCTTCGGAGTGGGCGACTGGAACAACAATGGGCTGCGGGTGCTCCGCGGAGTGGCCAGCGGCCGCATGCGACCCACTCGAGGCGGAGCCACGACTGCGGCGTGTCTCGAAGACATCGTGGCGGGGCATCTTGCGGCGCTCGACCGGGGGGTGTCGAAGCGTGCCTACATCCTCGGCGGCTGGACAGGGAGCTTTCACGCGCTCTTCGCGCTGGCTGCACAAGTGGTGGGCGCTGCGGAGCCGGCCTACATCTCGCCGGGTCTGGTGCGGGCCTTTGCCGGTGCGCAGGAGCTGAAGGCTTGGCTCACGGGGGTCGAGCCGCCGGTCACGCGGGCTCTCGTGCAGGTCGCACAGATGAATCGTCGATATGCGAGCGACCGAGCCATCGCAGAGCTCGGCTACGAGCCCCAACCCTTGCGCGTGGGCATGGAAGCGGCACTCGAGTGGGCCCGCGCCCAGGGACGATGGCCGTGAGCTCCGTCTGGAGATGTCTGTGCGCATCGGCTTGATTGCCGACACCCACGGACTGCTGCGTCCCGAAGCGGTGGAAGCCCTGCGAGGGGTCGATCTGATCCTGCATGCAGGCGACATCGGTACGCCCTCGGTGCTGGAGGCGCTCTCTGCAGTGGCGCCGGTCGAAGCCATCGCGGGCAACGTCGACCGCAAGTGGTGTGCCCTCCCCGAAGCCCGCTGGATCACCATCGCTGACCACAAGGTGTTGCTGGTGCATGACTGGCGCTCGTATGGTCCGGTCGACGGGCCGGCACTCGTGGTGTGTGGCCACAGCCACAGACCGATGGTGGCGCTGCACGGCAAGCTGGTGGTGGTGAACCCCGGTAGCGCTGGACCGAGGCGCTTCTCGCTGCCGGTCTCGGTGGGTTTTGCCACCCTTGGGCCTCATGGTTGGCTGGCCGAGACCCTTCCGCTCGATGTGGCCCCCCCACGGCGACGCTCGAAGCGCTGAATGCCGGCCCGGTCAAGCGGGCGTGCACGGAAGTCACGGCAAGCGATGCGGGCCTCAGAGTCCCAGAGCGTGGCGGTGTCGTGCACGGTAGGTGAGATCGAACGCCAGCAGAAAAGCGCCTTGAAGCACCAAGGAGGAGCCCACGCCCACCAGAAGGTCGTCACTGCCGGTTGCTCCGAGTGCCCACAGCGTACTCCCCGCGGCCATGTACCCCACATCGAGGCCGGCATTGATGGCTAGGAGGCGGTGCAGGCGCTTGCCCCGAGTGGTGCGCTCTTCGAGGGTCTCCACTGGCCGGCGAGACAGGCTCACGGCCCCGGCGGCAGCAAGGCCGAGGTTCACGGTGTTCCACGCAGCATTGGTGCCATGAAAGGCCTGCCAGGTGGGAGCCTCGGCAGCAAAGTACCCAGCGGTGCCAGAGCTGAGGTTGGCCAGCGCAAAGCCGCCGAGGACTGCCGTAGCCGCACGCTCCACTCGAACTTCGGGCAGGGGCTCGGAGGCGTGTGCAGCAGGCAGACTCGTGAGCGCGGCGGTGAGGATTGGTGCAAGCATGGGGCGCCATAGCGCACCGAGACGGCCGGGCCAGCGCCGCTCGACGGCTGCGGTTGTCTCTGGGAGTCCGGGTACACCCAGGCGCGGAATCCACGTGATCTGGTGTCGGTCACCGGCTACAGCCCGTCCGCGGACCGTCGCTCCCTGGAGGTGTCATGGGCCTGGTCGGGAACATTCGTGCGCGCTGGAACGCCTCCCCAGACACGCCCGTGCTGCACTGGGAACAGGCTTGGTGGAGCCGTGCTCGACTGCTGGAGCGATCCCGGCAAGCGGCCGGCTTTCTGCAGGCCCAGGACCTTGGCCCCGGCGATGTGGTGGGGCTGCAAGCCCATCGGGGGCCCGACTTCCTGGCGGTCTTCCTCGGTGCGCTCGGCTCGGGCGTCACGGTCCTGCTGTTGAATGGCGCCTACACACCTCGCGAGGTCGGGTTCTTGGCGGAGGATGCCGATGCCCGACTTGTGATTGCGCAGCCTGCGGTGTTGGACGCGCTCCGAGCTGCCGAGCCTTGTGCACTCCTCTCGGCGGATGATCTCGCCCAACGACTCGATGCAGCGCGCGGTGCCCCGATCGACGGCGACCCCCAAGGGCCTACCATTTCGCTCGAGGCAGTGGGTGCGCTCGGCTACACGTCGGGCACCACGGGGCGCCCCAAGGGAGCGGTGATCCGCCATCGCAACATCCAAGGCACTGTGGAGTCGCTGCACACGGCCTGGGGATGGTCGACCGCGGATGTGCTGGTGCATGCGCTGCCGCTGTTCCACATCCATGGGTTGTTTGTGGCCATGCTCGGGTCACTGTGGGCGGGCGCTCGCACGGTCTTGCTGCCGCGGTTTTCGGCATCGGCGGTGTCTCGAAGCATTCAGGAGCATCAGGGAACCGTCTTCATGGGCGTTCCCACGTTCTACCATCGGCTGTTGGCGCAGCCTGAACCGCCAGAGCTACCGTCGATGCGACTGTGGACGTCGGGATCAGCGCCCTTACCGGCCCCGGTCTGGGAGTCCTTTCGCGACCGCTTCGGCTGTGAAATTCTCGAACGCTACGGCATGACCGAAGTGGGAATCGTTCTCTCGAACCCTCTCAAGGCTGACCGGGTACCGGGCACGGTGGGATTTGCACTCCCTGGCGTGCACGCCTTCGTGGTTGATCGCGACTCGGGCGTGCCGCTGCCGGATGGTGAGGTTGGTGAGCTCCGCATCTCCAGTCCGGGACTGATCACGCATTATCTGGGGCTACCCGAAAAGACGGCGGAGTCGATTTCGGTGGACACAACAGGACGGCGATGGATGCGGACCGGTGACCTCGCCTGCCGTCGTGCCGATGGGCGGTTCTCGATCGTGGGCCGCATGGGCGACATGGTGATCTCCGGTGGCCTCAACGTTTATCCACGGGAAATCGAGACGGTCTTGCTCGATGTGCCCGGTGTAGACGAGGTTGCGGTGGTTGGAGTACCCGACCCGGACTGGGGGGAGCGCGTGGTGGCTTTGGTAGTCGCAGACGGCCCAGTGGATGCAGCCGAACTTCTGAGGCATGCCCGCAGCCACCTTGCGGGCTTCAAGGTACCCAAGGAAGTTCGGTTTGCGGACGCCCTGCCACGAAACAGCATGGGCAAGGTGCAGAAGCATCGCATTCGAACGGCCTGGCCGATGCCATGACCGAGCTGGAACTCACCACCAACAAGGGCTTGGAATCCTTTGTTCTTGATGAGTGGCATGTCCGTTCCGCACCTCTCGCAGCAGCAGGCGGCGGTCTCACGCCCGGAGCGGCACTGGCTCGCGTGCGCGTGTGGGCCGATGCGCCGGAGGAAGCCGTGGTCGCTGCCGCACTCCAGATGCGTACCATTCACCATGTGCTTCGGATGCTCCATGAATTTGAGCTTCCAGACACCCTGAGCGACCCCCTGGCGTTCATCCGCTCGCAGCTGGCGCTGTTGTCGATCCGAGAGCTCGACCCGGAGGGCACGTCCTTTCGGGTGACCACTGAGCGTACCGGAGTCCACTCGTTCACCAGCATCGATGTGCAGCGGGCTGCCGGGGCAGGCATCCTCGACCGGTACGAGCGGCCCGTACGCATGAAGGGGCACGATGTCGAAGTGCGATGCGATGTCCGTCTGCAGCGAGTGAAGGTGTCGGTCCAGTACACACGTCGCTCCCTTACTCAGCGCCATGTGCGGCCTTTCCGACCCCGCACGGCGCTCAAAGCCAACCTTGCATGGGCCATGCTCACTTTAGCGCGGCCGCCGCACTTGCCGCCGCCGCGCGCGCTGCTCGATCCATGCTGTGGGTCGGGCACCGTGCTCCTCGAAGCAGCCGAGCGGTGGTCCGACTGTTTTCTGGCTGCGAGCGACACCTCGGAGATGTGCGTGCGAGGGGTGCAGCAGAACCTGAAGGCAGAGCCCGCAGCAGTTCAGGTCCACACCCGGCAGGGCGATGCCCGGCTGCTCGACCGGGTTTGGGAGGGCCAGAAGTTTGACACCGTCGTGGCCAACTTGCCCTTTGGATTGCGACTCGGTGCGCAGATGCATCCGTATTGGTTTCTGGTGGACCTGTTGGGAGCACTCGCTCGTGCGATGGATCCCGGCGGTCGCGTGGTGTTGCTCACCACACAACGGCGGGCCCTCAACCTCGCGGCCGAGCAGGGCGGACACTTCCGGGTGCGGTTTGCGCGCGTGGTGGAGATGGGAGGGGTGCATCCGGGAATGATGTTGCTGGAGCGCACGGACCGTCCCGCGGTTCCGCCCCGGGCTCGGCTCTTGGAGCAGATGGAGCCGACCCCTGCAGCAGGTCCGCTCACGAGTGCGTGAGCGGTGCGATCCCGAGCACCAGTAGCTCCACCAGCACACAAGTGGCACCGAGTGTGTCTCCAGTGATGCCGCCGATCCGGCGCCGGTACCACCGCGTGAGGATGACTGTGCAAGCCACTGCAGCCAGCACCGCGCGTGCCGGACCGGGAACATCCAGGAGACTCACGGCACCGGCCCACAGGGCTGCGGTCACGAGCAGCGTGAGGATGATGTGGTGTCGGCGCACGCCTGCGACCATCGCGCCACCCACCCCAGCGCCTTCGGTGCGGGCATATGGAAGCCGGACCATCTGGGCCACCGTGGCAGCGCGGCCGAGTGCATGCGCCAGGGGCAGCGTTGCCAGGGCTGCGGTCGGGGAGAGCTCCGCCACAAGTGCGGCCCGGAGCAAGAGTGCGGCGCCCATGGTGACCACCGCGTAGGCGCCCACTCGACTGTCACGGAAGATTCGAAGGGCGGTCTCGCGGTCGCGGCCGCCGAACAGACCATCGGCCGTGTCGCCGAGGCCGTCTTCATGAAGCGCGCCGGTGAGGTATGGCCCGAGGAAGGCCGTGGCTACGATGGCTGCCGGTAGAGAACCCAGCCCGGCCGCAAGCAGTGCTGCATAGGCACCGGCAAGGAGCAGGCCCACGGCGGCCCCCACCAGGGGAAATGCGGGAAGCGCGCGCGCAAGCTCGTCGTCGCGCCAGTCGCGGACCGCCGGCACCGGAATCCGGGTGAGGAATTGAATGGCCACGTGGAGTGCGCGCACTCAGGCCCCCTCGCACCGGTCGGGGCCACCGACAGGAGTCCGGTGGCCGTGAAGCGCGCCCCGAAGTCGGGGCAGGGATGAAAGCTGGATCAACATGCGTGGTCTCGGAAGGCGGAACCGTCCGGCGCCGTAACCCGACGCCAGCGGCCCCCTTCTGCGGAAGCGCCCCGCTCAGAAGTGGAAGAGCAGTCCGGCCGTGGCTTGTAGCGCACCGCCCTCCGAGAGCGGATCGTCGCTCAGTGTCTGCATCTGCGACAGGTAGCGACCCTCGATGTCGATGGCGAGACTGCGTCCAAGCGCGAGCTCCACGCCGAGACCAGCATGCGGCATCATGCGACGGCCGGACTCCGGTGCGTCGGCGCGGGACGCCGGCCCATCGAAGGTGACGCCACCGCCGACGTAGGGACTCAGGCGGGTCCATGGAAAGGCGAACAGCTGCGCGGAAACGCTCAGCGGATCGCGCACCAGAGTGCCCGAAGAGGCATCCTCATGCCGCATCCAGCTGCCTTCGAAGCCGATGGCTTCGACCGGGCGGTACCGCGCGACGATGCCGTACCCGGTGTCTCCGGTGAGCTTGTTCACAACGGCTTCCTGCTCGACGAGTGTGCCCCCCTTGATGCCTACGGCGAAGCTCCCGGCGCGGTTCACGTCGCGCGATGGGAGCTTCGAGCGGGTGCTGCTGCCGGTGATCGGATTCTTTTCCACGACCTGTACGCGGTGCCGCGTCGGTGGCGGGTTGTACATGAACACCCCGGCTCCCAGGTTTTCCGCGGAGAGCGCAGGAACGTCTTTGAGGTGGTAGCGATGGGCGCGAGGGTTCCATCCCGAGGGGCGCAGCACCGACTGCTCCACTTGAACCACCCGCTTCGGCTTGTTCGGACGCGACGTCGAAGCGGATGTGGTTCCTGGTTTGCCGGCTTGCATGCGCGAACCGGCCTGGGCACCGGGTCTCGCCTGGGTCCGTGGCTTGGACCCCTGCAGGCGGGGGCTGGCGCCTTGTGCCCGCGGCTTCGAGCCCTGTGCCCGCGGCCCCGATGCCTGAATGCGTGGGCTGGCCCCCTGCGCGCGTGGCTCAGCGCGCTGCTTGGAGGGGGAATGGGGTCCGGCCTGAATACGGGGCTTCGCGGTGGCTTGTGCACCGCTTGAGCGCGGACCGCCGCCTTTCTTCGGTCCTCGAACCGATGGCCCCCGCCGCTTGCCCCTGTGCGCCCCGGGGCGCTTGCCCTTTCGCTTTCCGGTCGCTTTCTTTCCTCCCGGTCCACGCACTGTGGCCTTGCCTCGGCGATGCTTTGCCGGGGGCGCAGGGCCGGCGACCCGGGCGCCGGACTGCTCAGACTCGCTCGCCACTTCTGTCTTGGCTTTCTTCTTTCCTTTTTTCTTCGCCGCGAGGGCCGGTGTGGCAGCCAGACCGGCCACCAGGGTGGCCAGAACAAGTCGAAAACCTATCGATTGCGCCATGCATCCTCCGTGAAAGGGGTCCATGCCGCCATGGCACGCACCCGATGCCGACTGTCGACGGCTGAGGTGCGCAAATCTTCGAGTGGCCCTTGGATTTTTGTGGACTCAGGGCTGTACGAGCAGTCCTGCGGGATTCACCAGACGTCCGCCTGTCAGTCCCTGATCCAATGCGTCGCCGTGTGGACCGAGCTGGATGCTTCTCAGGCCATACACCTCGGCCACCAGGGAGAAGCCGGCGAGTGAGCCGCGCTGCACGGTCACGATGCCACCGGGAATCTGCGGAGGGTCTTCGGAGGACGAGAGGGAGCCTTCCAGCGAGACCGCATCTGCTGCGTCGGCGTCGAGAGAAAGCCGCAGGATGTCGTCGCCGTAGCCACTCGAGACGATGGCGGTGGTGCTGTCGGGAGAGATGCCGATGCTTACGCCGTCGTAGAGTTCATCGATGCCTGCCAGGGTGAGGGTATCGCCCGACAGCCGGACCGCAGCGAGGGCATTTGCGCTGGTGGACCAAGCGCTCGTATCGGTGAGCAGTACGAGCTCTCCGGATGGTGTGATGGCACCAGTGGTCAGCCATGCATCGTCGTCCATAAACGCGTCGAGCGTGTCGAGGACTGTGCCGGAGGTGGTGTCGATGAGGCGGACATCACCGGGTGTGGGACCTGCGATCAAGACCAGTCGGTCGGGGCGGCCGGGGACCGGTAGTGCGGCCGCTGGGAGCTTGGCCGAGACCAGTCGCCCGAGGCGATCGAGGGGCAGATCGGTGGGCACCGTCGGGATGCCTGTGGTGCAGTCGATGTCGAGGACGTAGAGTCCACCCCCGTTTTCTTCCCAGTTTCGGTCGACGATATAGACCCGCTCTCCCGACGGATGGATGGCAACGGACTCGGCATAGAAGCCGGAGGTGAAGCCGGCTTCAACAATCTCTACAGAGCCGTCGTCCTGAACCGCGACGATCGAGATGGTGCCGTCGTCGAGCGGAGCGATTCCCAAGGAGCCGTCCGGGGTGAAGACTCCGGGGTTCAGGTAGGTACGGCCAGCGCGCACCGAGGCGCCCGTGTCGGAGAGGGTTCCATCGGCCGAGAGAGTCAGGATCGCCCAGTCGTTGCCGGCGTCTTCATACGGCAGGTTGGCCAGCACGATGCGGTCGGCATCAGCAGCGCGCGGCTCGGAGCGACACCCACTGGCATCGGTCGGCGTACCGGTGTCGTCGGTATCGTCGGTATCGTCGGTGACGGCGGTGTCCCTCGTTCCGGCTTCACCGCTGTCCACGGCCCCCTTCTTGGGGTCGCCGGAGCACGCCAGCGCACATAAGGAGAGGAGCAGACTCGATACAGTCAAGCAGCGCGACATGAGGACCTCAGGGTAGCGATTGCGAGCATTGACGGTGCCCTACCCGCCACCAGGCGGCAAGGATCTCCTTTCCACGAAGCCTTGCTGACTCGATGCCGGGTCTGCCCCCTTCTCCTCCACGAAAAGGAGCGTCTCCCGATGTGGACCGTCGAGACACCCGAAGACCGCACGGCCCTCGCGAATCTCCTGAACACCGGGCAGGTCCTCGCATTGGACATCGACCCTCGAGGGCCGGTTGTGGCGCTCGCGCCCAGACAGCCCGGCCTCGGCAGCGCGCTGGTTGGGCAGAGGGTGATCTTTCGACAGTGGCTGGGCACCACAAGTGATGCACCGATCTCCTCGGAGGAGCTCGACGGCGTCTTGCGCAGCGTTCTCCGCTGGCTGGATGGTCCCGAGGCCACCGCCTCGCTGAACCAGATCTCCAGCGGGTACCGATGTGAGCGGCTGTGGTCAGGCGACGAGCTCGGAGAGTGGTCGGCCGACGCCTGGCAAGCCGCTCAACACATCGTGGCCGGAATCGTTCACGCCATGGAGTCCACGTCGGCCGAGTGATCGGCGGCGTTCACTTCACCAGCTCGACCGACTCCGAGAGCTCCTCGTTGAAGTTCGTCCGCAGGTGGATCATGGGCGCAAAGTCGGCCGAACGGCGCACTTGGACCACTGCGCCGTCTGGTCTCTGCACTGCGGCAACGACATCCAGCTCACGAAAGTCCAGGTGCGTCTCGGTCGCGTACCGTGCAGCGGGCTTCACAGCATCGGTCTCGAGGCCTTCATCGGCGAGGGCAGTGCCGGAAATGGTCAGTCCGAATGTCAGGAGCAAAGGGCGAGCCATCGTATCGAGACGCATGATCTTCTCCAGATGAACAGGCAGCCCGCACAGAGCAACGAGAAGTGGTTGAGCGGGGCACCATCCTCCGACCACCACACCTCCACTGGGTTCCAAGAGTTTGGGGCCCTTGGGCACGGTGCACCGCCCAAAGTCCGCGATACACGCCCGTGGGAGAACCAATGAACGACGCCGACTGGTTCAAGAAGTTCCGCCGCGGAAAGCGTGGGGGCTGTGCCATCTGGGTGGCCCTTTCCGTGGGCTTCCTCGTGAGCTTGGCGCTGTAGCACCCGAGCCCACATCCCCCGGCTGAGCGGCCTCGGAGCACTGCGCTCCCCAAGCCGTGCTCAACGTTCGGCTTCCAATGTGAGCACCTGCTCCACCAGTGCCGTATCGGCCAGAATATCGGCTTCATCGAACAATACGGGCCGCATCCGCTGCTCAGAACCATACAGATCGGTCTGGTCGGCGTGGTGCTCTGACGCTGGATACTCTGCCTGCGAGTACGTCATGATCGCCTGAGCAGTTGGAGATGGTCCACCCATGTCGACCGCCATCACCCACGAGTTGCCATAGTTGACGATGTAGCCTTCATCGGTGAGGTCGGTCGTGCTGTTGACCACCATGCCCCGCCCTGGATTCTCCAAGAGAGTGGCGCTGGCACCGCCGCTGTACGTGGCAATCTGCACCACACCTTCGAGATCGGGCCCGCCAGGGAAGGGGTAGAGCTCGCTACCGCGAGGCAGGAACTGCATGTCGCCCAGAGCGGTTTCGGGAGCAAAACCGGCCGCTTCGAGGTTCACAAGAGCGATGGCGAGCGCCTGCAAGATGGGATCGTCGACCGGATCGGCGGGGGGCCGGGGCAGGCCGCGGGGCGTCTCCAGCGGAATCGCCGGGTCGAAGGGTTCCGCCCAGAGCTTCCCTTCATCGAGAAAGTCGGGCCACTCAAACACACCACTGCCGAGCATCTCGCGGAAGACCGCCGCGCCCATGCTCTCCACACGCACCTTGCGGTCCCACTGCGCGAGCGCATCACACGCCGGCCGGAGGGCAACGGGCTCCTCGACCCCCTCCACGGGAATGGACCGGTCGATATTTTCCGTGCAGCGAGCCAAAACCCTTGGGAACAGCAGCTCCGCAAAAATGCCGCGGCCAGACAGAGCCGCCGCACTCAACTCTTCGAGATCGAAGCGGTCATCCTCGCCATCTTCACTGCCCGGACCCTGCTCCACCAAGTACAGCATGTTCATCCGCGTGCGCGGCGTTCGGGGGGTGTCTTCAGCGCCGTAGAGGGTCGAGTAGCCCGTAAGGGGCGCGAGGGGGTTCGACAGCCAGTGGTTGTCGTTGGCGTTGTAGACGAAGTCGGTGCGCGTGAGCTGGGGCATCTGGTCGTACGGCACCAAGCCCGGAACCCGAGCGCCCTCCTCTTCCACCCACTTGTAGAGGGGGTCGCCCGACGGCACACCGTAGATTCCATACCCCGCAAAGATGGCTGCGAAGGCGTCGGACGCGACGTAGTCGGGCCATGCGGCCTGCGCTTCTTCACTCCAATTGGGCACCGCCGACGAGTCGATGTACCAAGCCGTACCCTCGGTGTCGGCCGCCATCGTGTGCACCCAGGGAATGCCTGCATGCGTGGAATGGGCAGCCTGGAATTCGGCCATCGAGCCTGCACGGTTCATGTCGAACCAAGTGGGAATCATGCCGAGGTTGTCGGCATTGGCATCCTGTACCGCCACCGCAAGAGCCGGGGACCAGCCGAAGACCGGTGCATTGAGGACCGACCCGAACTCGGTGTACCAGAGGGTGCGCTCCACCGTGTCGCGCGAGCCATCGTCGCGAAGGACCTCGACTGAGTGGACCACCTGCTCCATGTCCTTCATCTCGCCATAGTGGCTGTAGCGGGTGGGGTCATCGGGATCGAGCTCCAGCAACACCGCCACGAAGCGAGGCGCACCCGAGACAGTGTGGGTCCAGGCCACCGACCGGTTGAACCCGATGTTGATCAGCGGCACCCCCATGAGAGACGCCCCGTAGACATCGAGCTCGCCGGGAATGGTCAGGTGCGCTTCATGCCACTTCCGCTCGCCCACAGCCGGGAAGTGGGTGTTGGACAGCAGCATGCCCCCACCCGATGCGGTCTTGTCACTGCCAAGCGCCCAACCGTTGGAGCCCAGCATGGGTTCCTTGATGACCTCAAGCGTACGCTCAACAGGCGGCGGAGGCTTCCGTGGTGCGTCGGTGAGGGAACCCGACGACGGTGGTGCGGCCGTTCCGACCGCATCCACGAACACCGATCCCGACCCCTGCAGGCCGAAGGCCAAATAGTAGGCCAGCAGGTCGATGTGATTGAGCTCCCGCACCCACTCTGCACCGGCACATCGGGGGTCGGGAATGCCATCCACGCCGACGTCGTCGAGCCACTGCCTCCGCAACCGGCAGTCCAGCTGCGCATCCCTGCGCCGGCCGACGACGTCCCCCATGCGGACAAAGAGCTGGCGGCTCCGATCCCGCGACAGCTCTCAATACGCAGGAATGTCGAGCTGCAGCGGTATGGCTTCAAGCCAGGCTGCCCTCTCTGCATGGCATACGAGCGGAAGGGCAGCACCGCGTTCTTGCAGCATTCTCCTGCATGCCGCAGCCGCATCGAAGCGGCCATGCTCGCCGACCCGCAGCAGCAGGCTCGGGTCGAGCGGCAGACCGTGCGTTTCGCCGACTGACTGGCGGCGGACGCGGACGATGATCGCGCCCATGGACGACTACTCGCCCGTCCACCCCGTGATGGTCCTGGGCCAGCGCGCGCTGCGGTGCTACGAGGACAGCTTCGTCCTCGGCCCCGCGCGGGCTACGCGGTTCGACCGCCTGGCCGCCCTTGCCGATGCCGTGGCTGATGAAGCTGACCGCATCGAGCCGGCTCATGTCCTGCTGTTGCAGGAAATAGACGGCGTAGCTGTCGCGTTCGGAAAACAGGGCGACGAGTACGTTGGCCCCGGTCACCGTATCCTTGCCGGAAGACTGCACATGCAGGATCGCGCGCTGGATGACGCGTTGGAAACCGGCGGTCGGCTGCGGGTCGGCA
>CAJWOS010000134.1 GCA_913044235.1 uncultured Pseudomonadota bacterium | reverse complement strand
CCGGTGCGGCGGATGACGTCGTCGAGATCTTCCTCGGTTTCGACCACCTCCATTCGGCCGACCGCCAGGGCGATCGGTGCGGAGGTCAGCCCCGCGAGACCGGTCAGTAGCCGGCGCTCTGCTGCGCTGAGCAACTGGGCTGCAGACAAGGCGAACACAACCACGTCCGCTCGCATCAGAGTAGGAATGACGCCTTCACTCGTGGTCTCGGCTCCGGATGCGAGCGGCGGTGCCACTTCGATGGAAGCATGTTGCAAGAGGCTCCGGGGCGACGCATCCTGCGGGTCGATGTCGAGCAGGGCGGCGGCACCCCGCTGGGAGGGCCCGGCTTTCAGGCGGTTTGTGCCGGCGAGGCGGTTGGCCAGAGCCCTGCTTCCCCGTCCGAGCTCACCGATGATCACCACCCGGGGGGCTGGATGAGCCGGTGCCATGGCGAGTCCATCCAATGCATCGACCATTGCCGATGGCACGAGGTCGGTCGACCGAAACCGCGCCACCAGGATGGACAGCTGGGCGCGCAGCATCGATGGGCGCTCGCGCGGTACAGAGATGGCAGAGCCGCAGGCTCCGCAGAAGCGTGCCGACAGGGACACACGCGCTCCGCAGCTGGGGCAGGGATGGGTGCTGCGCAGAGGGTTCACATCGACTCCATGGGCGGAACGGTGCTGGATGCAGGGGTGCCGCAGGTCTCGCAGAACTGATGGCCGGGCTCCAGCTCGGCATCGCATGCGGCGCATGGTCGCAGCGCATTTTGGGCCTGTACGGGCGTGTTGCAGGCCACGCACTGGCGGATCGTGGCGGGAACCCGGATCCCACAGTGACTGCAGCGGTGTGCCATGGGCAGAGTGGGTGGGTCCGGCGCGGAGGTGGTGAGCCATGGAGCGTCTTCTGCAGGGCTCTCGTCGAGGACCGCTTGGTATTCGCCAGACTCGATCCACTGCTTCAGCTCGTACGCCCGAACCGCCGCCCAGGGATGGGAGCGAGTTGCGGTGCTGAACATGTAGAAGCTGCGTGTGAGGAGATCCTTCTGGTGGACTTGGAGGTCTTCATACTGGCGAATGAAGGCGTCGATGTTGAACTCAGCGGCGTACAGTGCAGGTGCACCAGCCATTCGCATCATGACGCGGTAGCCGGCATCGGGGTCTTGGGCGCACAGCAGCCCAGCTCGGTCGCACGACAGCTCGGCTTTTCGCTGCCACTCGAACAGAGCGAGATCGAGACCTGTCTTTAGGAATGGACCCAGAATCGGCACGCGGTCGAGGACCATCCCGGGCACCTTCAGCAGCTGGGCGATGGTGAGGTTGAGCACGTGGTCGAACTTGATGTGTCCGAGCTCGTGTCCAATCACAAACTCAAGCTCGCGCTGCGGAAGCAGTCCCACGAGGAGATCATGGATAATGACCACGGGCTCCTCGATGCCCATCGTCATCGCGTTGAAGCCTCCGCGGGCGATGAACAGCGGAGGCTCTGGATGAATGGCGAGCCGCTTGCAGCAGCCTCGATAGACCTCGTAAAGCTCGGGGAACTGGTCCGGCCCAACCTGCACCCGTCCGGCTGCATTGAGCGCTCGCCACGCTCGCTCAGGGAGCAGCTCCGAGAGCTTTCGTGCGGCGTCTTCGAAAGCGATGGTGCTGGAGACGGCTCCGAAGACGACACCGGCGCTTCCGTAGGCACGGCCACCGTGTACCCAGCCATGCCCACCACTGCTGACACGCTGCAGTGCCTGCTCGATGGGGCGCTGGCGGTCGCCGCCGGGTGGGCTGTGACGTGGACCGCGGATGGCGTGGAGCAGCTCGATCGTGCAGCTGGCGATGTGGATGCCAGCCACACGCACACCGGCCAGGAATGGCGCTGCTCGGTGGATGTCGATGGAGAGACCGCTACCAGTGCGCCCGTCGTGGTGTCGGCCTGTGGTGGTGCGCTGCAGTTTGGCGCCGGGAGCACCGCGACACGGACCCCAAGCCGCTTGGCGACCAACATCACCGTAGAGGCGTGGATACGCTTCGACCGCATCGACCAGGGAACCTTTCTCACGGTGGGACGCGGCCCGTACCATGGCCTGGAGCTCACCTACGGATCGGCACTGGAGCTGAACTACAAGTGGGGCAACTGGAACGACCAGTGGGAGCGGTGGTACTCCGGCACCATCCTGCACGGCGATGGCTGGCACCATGTGGCCGTGGTCTTCGAGGAACCGGCCTTTCGAGTATATGTCGATGGCCGCTTCGCATCGGGCACCTCGAGTCCCGAGACGCTTCGTTTCGATGGGACATACGGCCTCACGCTTTCGCCTGCTGATGGCTTGATCGATGAAGTCCACGTGACCCGATCCGTGCTGTACAACAGCAACTTCACCCCGTCCTATCCCCTGGTTGCAGACACCGAGACCGACCTGTTGCTGCACCTCGACGAGGGCGACGGAATCACGCTTGTGGACAGCGGACCCGACGCCATCCACGGGACCACGACCGCCACGCGCTCCGACGAGAGCGCAGGATGTGCCGAATGACTTTTCTCCTGGTGATTGCCGGAGTCGCCCACGCGACCACTGCCCATGTCTGCGTCCGGAATGATGGCGTGGGCACCTTCCAACCGACCTCGCTCACGTTCTTCGCCGATACCGATGGGACCGAGCACGATGGGTCGGCCATCGGTCCGGCCGCCGCTCTTGCCCCCGGTGGCAACGAGTGTGTGAGCATCAGCGGACTGCGGGCCACCAACGTGGATCGCCCGGAGACCGCGTACACCTTCACCGTCTCTTGGAGTGACTCCGACGGCACCGCGAGCAGTGGGTCGTCGTGGATTGTGCTCGATGTGGACAAGTTCGTGGGGGCAGCCGGTGCGCACTCCTACTACCTCGACCCGTCCTCCTACATCCCGGTGAGCAATGCTGCGCCTCCCCCACCGGGCACCCCCGAAGCCACCTGGGATGCCGCTGCCGGGGGCTGTGCGGTCTCGGTGTCAGCACCGGCAGGTCAACCAGTCGACTTCGGCACGTATCGGCTCGAGCGAACCGACGACGAGGGTGCGTGGACGGAGGTGGATGCGTGGCAGCATGCCGACCGGTACACGCGATTGGACGACACGGTCACGGGACTCGGAGACGCCAACTATCGAGTGGTGTCCGAGGACATCCATGGCGCCCGAACGGAGGGAGCAGACGCGCCATGCCTGGGGTCGGACGCGGCTGACGACGTCGACGAGACCGTAGATACAGGAATCTTCGAAGACACTGGCGGCGGTTCGACTGCAGATACCGGCGCGGATGGCACACCGGATGGCTCGCTGCCATCGGACGAGCATCACGACGATGGCACATCCGGTGATGAAGACGGGGTCGATGCCGACGCATCGAGCACAGCGGAAGAAGACAAGGGCAGTGGCTGCGCCACAGGCATGGGCCCTGCCGGTGCTGGCTTGGCGGGCTTGGTTTGGCTGCTCGGACGCCGTCGGGGGTCTACTGCTTGAGGCAGTAGCTGCCACTCGTGGAAAATCCAGACGGACAACTTCCGCTCTTGGGCACGGCGAGGCGCGCATCGCGACCGGCTACGCAGTAGTTGCCGCTTGTGTTGTAGCCGGAGGGACAGCTGCCCACCTTGGGCACTGCATAGCGGGCGCTGCTACCGGGATTGCAGTAGTCGCCGCTTGTGTTGTAGCCGGAGGGACAGCTCCCGTTTTTGGGCAGCGCGCGGGGCGATGGATCGCTTGAGCCACTGCTCGAGGAGGAGCCTTGGAGGCAGTAGCTGCCGCTGGTGTTGTAGCCGGATGGGCAGCTCCCCGACTTGGCCACCGCATGGCGCGCGCTCGAGCCGGCCAGGCAGTAATCGCCGCTCGTGGAATACCCAGATGGGCAGCTCCCTATCTTGGGAACGGCGTAGCGAGCGCTGCTTCCGGGGTTGCAGTAGTCACCGCTTGTGTTGAAGCCTGACGGGCAGCTCCCCTTTTTGAGCACGGGCTCGGGGGTGGGACCGGCAAGGCTCAGTACGAGCATCCATTCGACCATGTGGGCCTCCGTCAGAGCAGGTTCGCAGGCGCGATGGTGCTTGTCGAGGGGGGCGTCGCTCGCGGGTCTCGGGAGTGTGGCAAGCGGTCGCTGAGGCTCGCCCGCGCATGCCCCGTGCGTGCGGGCCACAAGTCTCGCAGCGCTTCGAAGACCGTCTGAGCATGGAGGCTCACGATGTCATCGATCGCGGGTGCGTAGCCGCCGCCCATCGTGACCACCACCGGAACATCTTCTCGGTCGCAGCGGCCAAACACCACTTGATCGCGCTTCAGGAGGCCCGCGGTGGTGAGCGCAAGGGTGCCAAGGCGGTCTCCTTCCCAGGGGTCGACGCCGCTTTGATAGATGACGAGGTCGGGCGAGAATGCCCGAAAGGCCTGCTCAAGCGCCGCCTCGAGTGCGTTGATGTAGGTCGCATCGGTGGTTCCCTCGGGAAGGGGCACGTCGAGGCTGCTTGGAGGCTTCCGGAAGGGGTAGTTTTTGGCGCCGTGTATCGATACGGTGAAGACGGATGCATCTCCCTGAAAGACCACTGCAGTGCCGTCACCCTGGTGCACATCGCAGTCCACAACCATGGCGCGTTCGATGAGCCCCTCAGATTGCAGGGTGCGGATCGCAACGCCCGCATCATTGAACAGGCAGAACCCGCCTCCCTGACCGGGGTGGGCATGGTGGGTTCCACCGGCGAGGTTGACTCCCCTTCCGTGGACCAAAGCTGCCCGAGCGCCGGCGAGCGTGCCGCCCACACTGCGCCGCTCGCGCGCAACGAGTGCCGGGGACCAAGGAAAGCCGATGCGACGAGCGGCCTTGGGCGAGAGTGTGCCCTGGAGCACAGCCTGGAGGTATGCAGCCGAGTGGGCATGTGCGAGCTGGCTGTCGGTGACCGCCGGTGCTTCGGCAAGAAAGTGCGATGGCAGGACGCGCTCGACCACCTTTCTGAGGCCGGCATACTTGGCCATGGGAAAGCGATGGTCGGCGGGCAGTGGCAGCACGAAGTGGTCGGAGGTGAAGACGTACATCGAGAGGGGTGTAGCCTGCCTGGGGCAGGCGACCAGCCTCGGAGGACTGTGCGACAAGGGCTCTCGGGGCCGAGTGATGCCGCATCGACTCGTACGTGAGAGTCGGTACTGGTACATGGGGCCCATTTGCTCAGGCCTGTTGAGGCGTGGTATGCTCTCCTCGCTGAACTTCACTTTGCATGCCAAAATGGTATGGGGAACTACGATGAATACTCGAACGATGGTCCTACTTTCTGCCCTGATTCTACCCTTTGGGGTGGCCTGCTCAGACGGTGGAGAGAGCAAGGACAGCGGGTCCAGCATGGGCGACGGCGACGGCGACGGCGACGGCGACGGCGACGGTGACGGTGACGGTGACGGCGACGGCGACGGCGACGGCGACGGTGACGGTGCGGGCTGCGCCGACAGCGACCTCATGTCGGCGACGGGCTACGCGGTGTCGACCGGTAGCACCGTGGGCGCGACCGACGACCACTCGTCCACGCTCGATGAAGGCATGGGTGCCAACTCGGGTGATGTTGTGTACAGTTGGACAGCGCCTTCCGCAGGCACCTACACCTTTGAGCTGGTCGACAGCGACTTCGACACGGTGCTCTACATTCGGGATAGCGCTTGCAGCAGCGAGCTCGCCCAAAACGACGACTTCTACGGTCTTCGGTCGGGACTGCTGCTCACGGTAGAGTCTGGCGTCACCTACTCGGTGGTCATCGACGGGTACAGCTACGAAAACGACAGCGGAGACTCGTCCCCGGAAGAAGGCAACTACGTGCTGAGCATCTACGAAGGCGACATGCTGATTCGTGACAGCGGTGGCCACTCGGACTCCGGAATGTGGGGTCCGGGCGGTGTGGCTGGCGCCGCCGTTCCGCTTGCGGTTGGGATTGGTCTCACACTTGTGATCATGGCCGCAGGGCGTCGTCGGGAAGACGAAGCCGACGCCTGATTGGCGAAGCAGTCAGTCGCAGGGCTCGTCCGCATGTCGGACGGGCCCTGATGGTTTGTTGGGGACAGCTTACTGGGGACAGTGCTTACTGGGGACAGTGTTTGTTGGGAACAGTGCTTATGGGCAACAGTGCTTGCTGGGAACAGCTCTTGATGGCGTCTTTTGGGTTGCGGATCGGCTGCGTCAGAATTGGATTGTTTGGGCTTCGATTGGTGGGCATGGGAAACAAAACTGGAGGATGGTTGGTGCACCCTGAACGTTCGTGCACGACTTTCGCTGGGACGCCGCCGCGCCGAAGCCCCCCTCGAGTGATCGCGGCTCCCCTGGGCCGGCGACGTGCCCAGTGTGGCGGAAGCCATCGCCCAGGCTCACTGCCGGTGGCCAACCCAAACGTGTCTGCGCCCTTCACCTCTGTGGCATCCTGACCCCCCAACATCTGCTCATGACGCAAAGCTGGACTGCATTTCCCTCGGTTTCGTTTCAAGGAAAATGCGGCGTTCGGTAGAGTGACAGCACGACCGGAGCGTGGTGATGTCGACGGTACACCTGGATCGCGCGGAGCCCTTGGATGTCGTGGTTCTCGGGCTGGGCGCGGTCGGAGCGGCGGCTCTGTGGGCCCTTTCGAACCGCGGGCTGAGTGTACTCGGGCTCGATCCCCATCCGCCGTGTCACTCGCTGGGCAGCAGCCACGGCCAGACCCGAGTGTTCCGCCACGCATACTTTGAGCATCCCGACTACGTTCCGATTCTGCGGAATGCAACCGGCACTTTCGAGCGCTGGGAGGCTGATGCCGACACCTCCTTGCTGCATCGGGCGGGTGTTCTGGTGATGGGGCCTGAGGGGTGTCCGGCGGTGGAGGGCTCCCGACAGGCCGCGCGTCTGCATGGCCTGGAGATCCGCGACCTGGATGGCGCGGCTCTCTGCAAGGAGTACCCCCAGTTTGCGAAGCATCCCACCCTCGATGCGGTCTTCGAGGCAGACGCGGGCTTTGTCCGAGTGGAGCGCTCCATCAGCACAGCGCTCCAGCTGGCAACAGCGCCACGGTTGCATGGCGTGGGTGTCTCGCAGTGGGAGCGGCACGGTGCGGACCGCATCACCCTGCGGCTCACCAACGGGCGCTCCCTCACCACTCGACGGCTGGCGGTGGCGGCCGGTGCATGGACCGCAGCGCTCGTACCCAGCCTCGCCCCCTTGCTCACTGTGACGCGCCAGGTGCAGGCCTGGGTGACGCCTGCACAGCCCGAGCTGGCAGAGGCATCTTGTCTTCCCTGCTGGCTATGGGACCGACCTGGCGATCGTCACTTCTATGGGATTCCCGCCGACCCGGAGCGACCCGGCCCACCCCTGGCGAAGGTGGCTGTGCATGGCTCCGACGGTGTGGTTGCGCCCGATGCAGTCAACCGCATGGTCTCTACAGCCGATCTGGATCCCATCAAGCATGGACTGGCCACCCATGTGCCCGGTCTGCTTGGACCGATTCGTGATGCCTCGGTGTGTTTGTATACATCGTCTCCAGACGAGCACTTCATCGTGGACCGTCTGCCCGAGGCCCCGGAGGTCTCGGTGGTGTGTGGCCTCTCGGGCCACGGCTTCAAGCTGGCCCCCGCCCTGGGACAGATCCTCTCGGACCTGTCTGTCGAGGGTCGGACCGACCTTCCGGTCGACTTCCTGGGCCTGCGCCGCTTCGGCTGATGCCGAGGGCTCAGCCGCCTCCACCCACGCCCAGGCCCTCTGCGATGCGGCGCGGGCGGAACAAGGAATGGAGAAGCAGCGGCGCGCGCCGTACGACTGGGCGCCCGGGGGCGCGGAGTACGAGAAGCTGCTGCGCGAGGGCGAGGGCGTCGCTGCGTTTACGAAGCTGCGCACAAAAATCTAAGCGCGGCGCTGTGCATGGACGTGTCGAACGTCGTGGACTGGAGCGCGCGGCCGCGACGCACGCGCAGGCCGCCTCCGCCGAGCTATTGGGACGAGTACGTCGCGACGGACGAGTGGTACCTCGCGAAGCTCATGGAGGACGTGCCCGAGGACGAGGTCTTTGCGGCGATGGAGGCCACGGCGCCGAGGGTGCAGGTGGTGATGATTGGCCGATCCTTGTCGGCGAGGCAGGCGGCACGGTACTCTGCGGGCATTTCGTGGTCGGCACTGTAGAACAGTGTGCCCATCGAGACATGGGCGCTGCCGGGGATGATTCCGGTGATGTTGAGGTGCTCTGCGTCGCGAACATCGAGCACAAGAGTGTCGGGGTTCGCAACCAGTGCGGCTTGGGCTTGTGCGGGATCGACGACCGGAATGCCTGCGCGAGACTCGGCAACGGTATCGGCGAAGTTCTGGGCCATCAGCTCGCTCCTTGCCGACAATACTTCGAGCCGGCGTGTGGGTACACCGCGGACCTATCGTCACCCGTGGCCTGTGCCCCTCAGGGGCACTACCGTTTTTGGTTGGACGCGTGGTCGGTGAACGAGGACAGCCAGCGATAGACTATCCTCGAAGAAGGACATCGCAGAAAAACCGCACCTTCCGAAGGAGGCGGCCAAGGGGGCGCTCGTTGATGTCTCGGCGCAGCCAGACCAGCACGCGGCGCTGGAGCACCCACCGGTCCCAATTTTTCTTCTTGGGCTTGTAGGAAGTGGGATCCGCGGCGTTCATGGGCTCCCAAATCTGGTCGGCCGGTGTGCCCCAAGTGGCGAGGTCTTCCGGTGCGACCCCCGCGAGCTGCTTGGCGACGACTTCAAACTTCGAGGCATCGGCCGCAAGCTCTGGCGCCCACTTGGCCACGCTGCTTGCCACCGGCCGGCTGTGTTGCTTGACGCCCAGCGGGTCGCCGAGGCCTGCGGCGACGTCTTTCCGCTTGTAGTCGAGTGCCTCGGGCTCGTACGGGATGCCCAGGAACTCGGAAATCCGCTCAAGCTCCACCTCTGGCTGGGTGGCGATGTCTTCATACGAGACATGCAGGATGGGGCAGGGGCGTTCTCGAAGGAATGCGGCCATCACGGGAATGTAGCGGGAGAGAATGGGATTGAAGCCCGCCGCGACGCTGTAGTCGCCATCAAAGAACGACTGTGCGTACGACGAGAAAATCGCCGCAGGGTGCCGCGTGAGCACGATGTAGCGAGCGTTTGGGTACACTTTCTGGAGAAAGGGCAGCACCAGGGCGTTTGCGGGAGTCTTGTCGAGGAAGTAGCGCTCGCCTTCCGGCGCGGTGGACAGCATCCGCCCGTAGAGGACATCGAGGTAGGCGCGACAGGCCGCCCAGTAGTCCTCGTCTCCATCGGGCAGATCGCTCACGAATTGACGAATGGCCTGCTGTGCTTGCAGCTGGTCATAGGGCGCTTGGTCGACGCGTTCCCAGAAGCCAAGGTGAGCGAGCGCGGGCAAAATGTGCGGCTCGGGTCGGCTGTAGACCGCGCTGGTGGCGTTGAGGATCCGCATCAGCAGGGTAGATCCGGAGCGGGGCGTACTGATGAGGAAGATCAAGCGGTCTTGCACCGACGCCTCGGCAGCGGGCGCGGACGATGACGAGGGGGCCGAGGCTTCAGACATGGGGCGATCCGGGGCTGGGCGGCGGCTTTATCGATGGCACGACTGCCGGGCAAGCCTGTGGGATCAGTCGGTTCTGTGCAACCCCGATGTGGTGGGGGCCGGAAGGGGCCATGCACCGGGTGGCCAGTCTCCGATGGCATGCACCTCGGGCTCGAGCACCACACCGTGCTGTTCGAACACGACCTGCCGGGTGCGAAGGATCAGGGCATACACATCGGCCGCGGTCGCATCGCCGGTGTTGATAAAAAAGTTGGCGTGTTTCTCGCTCACCTGAGCCCCTCCGATTCGGGTGCCCTTGAGGCCGCAGGCATCGATCAGTCGACCGGCGGCATCGCCGGGAGGGTTTTTGAACGTAGAGCCGCAGGAGGGTTGCTCGAGTGGCTGGGTGGCCTGGCGCCGTTCGAGGTGGTGAAGGACGGCTTGGCGCTGTGCCTCCACGCGGGTGCGATCATTTTCGACTCGAAGCCATGCTCGAGTGACGATGGCACGCGGGGGGAGGTGGGCGCGGCGGTAGGAAAACCGGAGATCAGCGGCGGGGAGGATGGCTCGCTGCCCATTGTCGAGGACCACTTCCACCTGCCGTACGCGGTCACCGATCTCGCCGAGGTGGGTTCCGGCATTCATCCGGATGGCGCCGCCCACGGTGCCGGGTACCCCTGCCAGACAGCCCAGTCCGCTGCATTCGAGCGCCTCGAGGCGCTTGAGAAGCACAGGATTGCCGAGGCCGGCGCCCGCCACCACCTCGGCTCCATCCGGGCCTTGCACCAGTGTGGTGGTTCGAAATTCGCCGCCGAGCTTCACCACGATCCCGCGCACGCCGGCGTCGGCAACGAGGAGGTTGGAGCCATTCCCCAAGACCGTGACCGGTAGCCCCTGCTGCAGGACCAGGGACAGGTGCTCGGCAGTGGAAACCTCGATGAACAGATCTGCGGGACCTCCGAGTCGCCACCATCCGCGACGGCGCAGGGGATGGTCGCGGCGAGGGCGGAGCCCTGCGCTGCGGAGTGCGGTGAAGGCAGCATTCAGGGACGGCAAAGGCACCTCAGAAATCGATCACGGTCGCATCGTCGCCGAGCGGGCTCGGGGGGAGCACCACCCGCGCATCCGATCCTTCATAGATGGCGATGTAACGGGCATAGTGGCCTGAGACTCGCTTCACATAGTCACGGGTCTCATCGTATTCGATCTGCTCCACATAGGCATCGAGCTCGATCTTTCCCTGGTGCTGCTCGTACCATCTGGAGACGTTGTGCGGGCCGCCGTTGTAGCTCGCCACGGCAAGTGGGAAGACCCCATCGAACCGATCGAGGAGCTTGGACAGGTAGTAGATGCCGTAGCGGAGATTGATGGCAGGGTCTTCGAGATCTCCAGGGCTGTAAGTGTGCTCGCCCATCATGGCTGCAACCCGGGCCCCCGTGCGAGGCATGACCTGAATCAGGCCGATGGCACCCACCGGGGAGAGTGCGGTGTTCCGATACGTGCTCTCCTGACGCATGATGCCCATGACAAGGTAAGGATCGACGTTGTAGCTCTGGCTGTGCCGCCAGATCTCGACCGGCTCGACCACGGGATACGACAGCCGGAGGTTGGCGTTGCGCTCCAGGTCGTGGCTGGCAGACTTGTGGAGGCCATGGCAGGAACGTGCGGCATGGTAGTGGTCGCGGACAAACAGCAGGAAGGGGCGCCAGCCAGCGGTATTGATGCTGATTTCCCGAATGGCTTTCACGCGCTCATCGGCGTCGTCTTCGCTGCTCCAGGCCTCCTGCCACTCGGCGTACGCGGCATAGACAAGCCGGGCCGCATCGGTGTACTCGCCGGCTTGTGCGAGATCGTGGGCAGCTGGGAGGGTGGGCCAGATGGTCTTCGCGTTTTCAGCGAACTGGTAGAAATCCTTCTGGGCCGTGGCGGGATCCCAGTATCGACACACTTGGTAGCCGTCGGGCAGCGGCGGTGTGGCCTCGGGAACCTCTGCGACCGGCCAGTCCACTGGCTGCTGCTGGACCGGCTCCAGTGCGGTGGTGCGCAGCGTGGACCAGGACAGGGACGACCAGTCGCCTGCGCGGCGTTGGGGCGCTTCCAAAGCAGGACGGGCCGCGCCTGTGGCATCGCGCGTAATGGGGTGCTCGACAGGAAATGCTCGGACTGCGGTGATGGGTCGATCCGCGGGACGCTGCCACTCGGGGAGCTCCAGCCGCTGCAGTCCATGCCATCGACCGTCGCGGTATCGCCATGCCGGATCGCCACCCGACGCACTGGGCTGTTGGACTAGCGTGTACCAACCGGTGTGATCGGTGCGGGCTGCCGCCTCGTAGTCCGCTTTGGCTCCTTGTTCGTCACCATTTGCAGAGCGTGCCTTTGCGCGCCAGTACAGCGCGCGGGACTTTTCTTCTCCCGGGTATTCCAACAGCTTGTCGAAGCCGGTGATGGCGACTTCGAGGTCGCCGTTTCGATAGGACGAGTACGCGCTGTAGAAGCGCGCCTTTCGGCCGAACGAGCCGCCTCGCCGGGTCAGTCTCGACCACCGATCTGCGCTTTCTTCATACAGCCCGGCGTGGAGGGTGGCCCAGGCCATGTCGTCGTAGGCGGAGCGCCAGCGGTGGTGTTTGCCGTGCTCGTCGAGGCCTTTGTGCCCCCACTCGACCGCCTTGTCGTATCGACCGTCGCGGGACCAGGCGCGAAAAATGCGCCAGGCCACTTCAGCATCAGGGCTTTCGGCGTACTTCTCGGCGAGGACTTTGGCGTAGACGTCGTATTTGCGTGTGCCCCAGGCGAATCGTTCCTCGTTTTTCTCCGCCCAGGCCAGGATGCGCTCGTCGGTGGTGGCGGACTTTGTGATCTCCTGGAACAGGTTCCAGGCGGCGGTGTACCGGCCGGAGCGCCGGAGGGCTTCTGCCCGGCGCATGCGTGTGTTCGGGTCGTCTGACAAAGCGACCTCGTGACCCTGTTCGGCGAGGGACTCGAGCGCAGACTGCACCGCGAGGTCGGTGCTTGGGTAGCTGTGACTCAGGGCAAGATCATGCAGGAGCCGAATCGCCTGATTGGGCGCGCTTTCCACGTAGGCCAGCGTCGAGGCGAGCTCAATCTCCTCCCTCCGAGGCGTTCGGGGATGCTTGTCGAGATACTTTTCGTAGCTGGCCACACTGGCCCCACGGCTGCCTGCAGCGGCGTACGCATCGCCGATCAGAAGCAGGCACTCATCGGCATGAGCACCGCTCGGGTACCGCTCTCGGTAGGCTCTACATTCGCGGATGGCGACTTGGTGGCGGCCACGGAGGTGGTCGACTTCCGCCTCGTACCAGGCACCGAATGGCGAGAGGGGACCATTGGCTCGCCGAACCCGATAAAAGTGGCGGCTGGCGAGGTTCCAGTTCTCAAGCTGCATATGGGCCAGTCCAAGCAGCAGGTGGCCCGACTGTCGGGCCCGGCCATAGGGCGCCGACCGGGTCTCAAGCCATGGCGACAGGATGGACACCACGCCGCGCGCGTCTCGCTCGAGCCACCGCTCGCGGGCGATGGTGAGCGCATCGGTAGAACGTGCCGGGATTGCGCCTGGAGCCACGATGGGCGCAACGGGGAGCACAGAACCCACAATGTCTGGGCGCACAGGGGGGGGCGGGGGCGTGTCAGTGTGCGGGGCCGCGGCCGGGTCGGTGGTGTCTGGCATCCCGGGTTGGCTCCCGGGTGATGAAGGGACCGCGCCCTGGGTGTCCGGCAGTGACGGAGCCGCTGCATCGGGCGGACTCGACGTTGGCCTTTCTGCGTTTGGCTCGGGATCTGCAACGGGTGGATCCGGCGCAGCTTGTGGGGGAGAAGCGCCAGCAGGCGGTTCGTCAGACGGCACAGTCGGCGCTTCGGAGTCGGGCGCCGGGACCGCTGTCGGGTTGTCGTCTGCTTTGAGACCTGCGCCGGAGAGGGCGGCGGTGAGCGCAATCCCCGCCAGGACGACTCGCGGGGCGGGCGACCGGAGATCAGGCTTGGAGGTCATCTTCTTTCACCGGGCCGGTCCAAGTCCCATCGGCAAACCAGACTTCCACACCCGGTGCGCTGTCCACAGGAGTGATGCGCAAGACCCAGCCTTCGCGGCTGTCTGTCATTCGCACGGGGTCTCCGACCTTCAGGCTACCGGGCGTTTTGGGCTCTGGCGTGTCGACGACCTCCGCGTGCTCGATCCACTCGGCGTAGCCACCACGCAGGCTCCGAGCCATCGAGAAACCCATTTCCCGCAATCGAGCGGCAAGCGCCTCGCTGCCGAGTGCTCCGGTCTGATCGTAGACGGTAATGCGTTTGTCGCGGTCGGAAGGGAGCAGATCGAGCCGCTTCAGTACGAGCTCGCGGGGCAGCATGAGTGCACCTGGGAGGGTTCCAGCCACGGCCTCGGCTGGAGGTCGGATGTCGAGGAAAAACGGCGCTACGCCGCCTGCGAGCTGCGCGCTGACCCAGGTGCGGCCGATCTCGGTCTTGTGATTGGGGCCAGGGGTGTCGCCGTCGCCGTCAACCAAGGGAGGAATCTTCGAAGGGTCGTAGTTGTTCGGGTCGCCCCGACGCCGTGCTGCAGGGTCACGGTCTTCGGTGTCGAATTCCATGTTGAGCAACCGGATGGCTGCGCGGCGCGCCACGCGCTTGAAGCGGTCTCGGATCAGTTGCGATGAGTTGTAACTAACAAGTTGGTGAGAGATAAAGCGATCACAATCAGAAGCAAACAGATCGTGGTCGAATCCTTTATGCATGTTGCCTCGTTTACCATAAAGGTTTGATCCGATCTCATAGGGAGGATCTAGATAAACAAAGGTTGACTTGCTGTCGCTGAATAGTTCTTCATAGGATAGATTAGTAATCTTCCACTTAGAAATCATTCCTGAATATTCAGGGAGTTTATCAATGCCTCGCATCGAG
>CAJWOS010000133.1 GCA_913044235.1 uncultured Pseudomonadota bacterium | reverse complement strand
GTCTGGGCTCGAACATCACCTTCGACATCCAGGGGGTTCAGGTCCCGCTGCAGGTCACGAGCATCCGAACCGTGCAGTGGGAGTCCATGGAGATGAACTTCTTCCTGCTCGTCGAGCCGGGTGTGCTCGACGATGCGCCCAGCTCGCGTATCGTCACGTTCCAGATCCCCGAGGGGCGGGAAGATGACCTCCAAGATGCCCTTGCAGTGGACTTCCCGAACATCACCCTGATCAATGTTCGACAGATTCGCGACCAAGCGAAGAGCATCTTGGAGCGTCTGGCGCTGGCCATTCGTGCACTGGGGGGCTTCACAGCCGTCGCAGGGGTGGTCATCTTGTTTGCCAGCGTGGGCGCCACCACGGCTCGGCGGGCCCGTCAGGTGGCGCTGCTCAAGACGCTGGGGGTCACCCGGGCGTCGGCGGCCGGGATGCTTGCTGTGGAGTACGCATTGATTGGTCTGGTGGCCGGTCTGGTAGGCACTCTGGGTGCCAATTTGCTGGCATGGGGAGTGCAGACCTGGCTGATGCGCTTGTCGTGGGAGCCGCTGTGGGGGCCATCGCTGGTGGCGGTTGGTGCCTGTGCGGTGGGAACTGCTGTGGCCGGCGTCGTCGGGAATGGGCGGGCCCTGCAGGTAAAGCCGGCGGCGGTCTTCCGGAGGATCTGATCTGGGTTCGTACTGAAATGCACAGGTGTGCGCGTTTTTGGTGCATGGTTTGTGCATTTCTGACTTGATGGGCGGTGGTTGTCAGGCCACGTTGAACCAGCGAGGCATGCGCCATGCCGGAGGATGCGACTCGCACCGGAGGTTTCATGTCGTCGCTCATCGCCCTACTGCTTGCCGCCCAGCCCGCTTCGGCCTTTTGCGGTGCCTACGCCAGCTCGGCGGGTGCAGACATCTACAACTCGGTGAGTGAGGTCGCGATTGTGCGGCAAGGGAATCGCACGACCCTCACCGTGGCCAATGATGTGCAGGGCGCAGGTGGAGCAGCCTTTGCGATGCTGGTGCCGGTCCCGGAGATTCTGACTGCCGACGATGTACAGGTACTCGCGCACGAGACCTTCGACGTTTTGGATGCCTACAGTCGCCCACGACTGGTCACCTACACCTGCGATGACTTCGAGCCTGTCTGGACCGACCCTTGTGCGGACTACATGATCAAGGCTTCTGCTGAAATGGCCGTGATGGACTCGGGCGCCATCGACGAGGGGTCGACCGTGAACGTGGAAGCGGAGTTTGTGGTCGGGGAGTACGACATCGTGATCTTGTCGGCCGAGGAGAGCGACGACCTGTTCAATTGGCTCGCCGATGAGGGCTTCTCGGTCTCGGAGGCCACCGAAGACGTGGTCCAGGAAGTCCTCGACAGCGGTGCCTATTTCTTCGCCGCCAAGCTCTCCGAGGCGGCGGCCATCGAAGACGGCGAGATGCTCTCGCCGCTGCGGTTTTCCTACGAAAGCGACGTGTTTGGCCTTCCAATCCGCATCGGCACGGCCGCTTCGAAGGGACAGCAAGACCTCATCATTTATGCGGTCACCGACTTCGCCGACGGCTCGGTGGCGATCTCGAACTACCCCGAGATGAGCTTCGACGACGAGTGCATGATCGACGGGCCCTCCTTTGAGGCCGACCACGACAGCGACCTGGGTTCGTACTACCAACAGCAGTTCACGGACGCCTACACTGCAGAGCCCGGTGCCGACTGGATGGTGGAGTACACCTGGGGCAACGGCCACTGCGACCCCTGCACAGGAACAGAGCCTGACAGCCAGCTCCTCGCGAACGTGGGCTTCGACTTCGAGCAGGGTGGCTCCGGCTACATGTTCACGCGGCTGCACATGCGGTACACCCCCGAAGAGGCCACGGAGGACGTCTCGCTCTACCTGTCGGGTCTCACCGAACAGAGCCAGATGCGCTTCATCGAGCACAACCAGAAGCTCGAGTCGCGGTTTCCAGTATGTGGCATCGGTGAGGTCGAGAACCCTGGTCAGTGCGAATACGTGAACCCCTACCCGGAGGAATGTGGGTCGGGAGACTGTGGCTGTGCGGTCTCCGACCGGACTTCGCACCTGGGCTGGCTCGGGTTGGCCGGACTGGTCGTGCTCGGCATTGGACGCCGACGGAAGCACTGAGCACCAGTCGGCGCGGGAGCGCACCCCAGGCGCATGCTGCGAGCGTCGGTGCCCGTGCGGGCATGGGCGCTACTCTTCGGAGCGATGCTCCATCTCCACGCTGTTCTGGTCGTGGTTCCACTTCAGGATGGTCATGGAGTGTTGTGCCTCGAGGGACAGAGTGCGGTCGATGCTCTTGTCGCCTGCCTTGAGCTCGATCTTGTGCTTGTCCACGCCCACTTGCAGCTTGAGCTCGGTGAGCCCCTGGTCTTGACCATCCACCATCACCGTGCAAGGACTGGGCGCGCAGCGGAGGTCGAGCGTGTACACGGCCCCGGCGGTGGTCGCTGGGGCACCGGCTGTTGCCACCGCTCCAGCGGCGTCTTTCGACTCGCCGGCGTGGTCTTCCGTTGCAGTTTCTTCCTCGGCGTCTGATGGGACGACCGCGCTCCCCGTCGCGCTCCCCGGCGCAGGATCGGGCTGGGCCTCCGGCTCGTTGTCGGCTGCATCCTCAGTGGTCTCGGTGCTGCCTTCGTCCCCCCCGTCGTCGTCGTCATCAAAGAACGGCACCATGTCCATCGGATCGTCTGAACGATCAGCTTCGGCGGCTGCGACGGCACCCTCAGGGCACCCTTCCGCCCACTCGGATGGAGACTCCAGCGAGGACCACTGAGAAGACCACGTGGCGTCTGCGCACTGGATCTGGAGAAGGTGTCGCCCTTCGAGGACCGGGTAATCACCGCCGGGTACCCGACCATCAATGCGAATGGGTGCGTCGGGAAGCTCCAGTGCCGTCAGGACGATTTCCGGCCGCTGCTGTACTTCGGTGCACACCGCGTAGTACGTGTCGATCAGAGGCCCGTCGCCGAGGACTTCCCGATCGGGCTTGCCGCCCGGATGCACGAGACACGCCTGCCGGAGTGCTTTGAGGGCGTCGGATTCCTTGCCGCGCGCCTGCTGGAGCCGCGCTTCGAGCTGGTAGCGATACCCCATCGCTTCCGGGGAGACTTCTTCGGTGGCGGACTCCAGCGCGCAGTCGAGGTCTTCAATGTGCCGCTTTGCTTCGCGAAAGTTGTCGTCTGCGATGGCTTCCAGCACTTTTGCGCGTGGTTCCGAGGCAGACGCAGGCAGTGCCCAGATGACAACAACGGTGGCGTACAGCAGCGGCGATGCTGAAGCGCGTGGGGGAACGATTGGGAGACCGCATGGGGGTGGGATGCAGTGCACAGCATTCTCCGAGCGGGATGGTGGGCCAGGCCGTGGAGCGGGACCGGAGGACAGCCGCCGCGATGGCCGGGGACTGTAGCGCGTGCGACCGCACCGGTGATAGATGCGCTGGCTCCGGGAGCCTTCAGCTGGGTCGACGGTCTCGAACCAGTCCTTCCTGCACGGTGCTGGCGACCAGGCGGCCATGCTGAAAGAACTGTCCGCGAACCAGCCCGCGAGCCCCGGAGGCCGATGGGCTGTCGATGGCGTACAGCAGCCACTCATCCATGCGAAACGGGCGGTGAATCCACATCGCGTGGTCGAGGCTGGCCATCTGGATGCCGGGGGTGAGCCAGCTCGCTCCGTGTGGCTGGAGGCTGGTGACGAGAAAGTGTGTGTCGGAGGCGAAGGCGAGCAGCGCGCGGTGGATCATGGGGTCGGTTGGCAGGGAGCCCCGAGCCCGAAACCAGACGTGGCGCTCGGGCGGGGAGCGATCGGGTGCGATGGGATCATGTCGGCGAACGGGTCGGGTCTCGATGGGACCGGGGCGCCTGGTTCGTTTCGCGAGCCGAGGGGGAAGGCGTTCTGCGATTTTCTGCGCATGCGTGAAGTCGTTGTCCAGGCTGTCGGCGGAGGGGACCTCGGGAGGGGGGGCGTGGTGGTCGAATCCCGGCTCTTCCGGCTGGAAGGAGGCCGAGAGGTGGAAGATGGCTTCCCCGTCTTGAGAGGCGACCACTCGCCGCGTGCAAAAGCTGCGGCCGTTTCGGATGGGATCGACGATGTAGTCGACGGGAAGGGATGCGTTGCCAGGGCGGAGGAAGTAGGCGTGCAGTGAGTGCGCGTGACGGTCGAGTGGGACCGTGCGGCTGGCCGCGACGAGGGCCTGACCCAGCACCTGGCCACCGTAGATTCGTCCCCAGCCAGGGTCACGGGACGTTCCGCGGAAGAGGGTTTCGTCCACCCGCTCGAGGTCGAAATGTGTGAGCAACTCTTGGAGCGCTTGCGCGCCGGCATCGGTGGGGTCGGCCATGACGGGTCCGGTCGCGGGGATGGCCCCGTGTGTGGGAACGCCGTCGGAAGGGCCGACGACAAGGTGCCATGCAGGTAGCCCGCTGACGGGTGTGTGCATGCGTGTTGGGCTGGGCCGCTCCACCATGCCGGACCGAGACGGAGGCAGACGGTGGCACCTCGATGGGGCCATCCGCGCCGGGCGGCGACGTGTGGATCGCCTCGGAGCATGGAGCGCCTGGAAGGGCAGGGGAGTCACCAGATGCCGCGAATCAAAAAGTCGTCGCCTCCGATCCAGAAGGTGTGTTCGGTCGCTGTGGTGGACTCCAAGACGGGAGGTGAGCCCGGCAAAATGTGCCATGTGTGTCCCGCGTCGGCCGACCAGCGAGCGAAGCCGTCGTGGGGCCGGTCGGCGGTGTGTCCGACCTCCAGGACTCGATGACCCTGGGTGGTGCGGTGACGGATGACAGAGGCGAGGCGATGCTGGCTGGCCAGCTCTTGCGGGGCAGCGTGTGCTCGGGATGGACCGGACGGGTGCACGGTCGGAGCGGCACCGGCCGTGTGTCGGACGCGAAGCGAGGCTTCTCCGTGAGTCTGGTCGAGGTGCACTTCATGCGGTGTGAGGGTGTGCATCGCGAGCACGGATGCGCTTTCCGCTCCCTCGACCGGTTGGAAGGTGGTTCCGCCATCGGGGCTCCACCAGAGCCCTCCGCGGTCGCCGCACCCAATGAGCAGGCTCTGATCGTCGATGGCCTGTAGGACGGGAAGGGCGCGTCCAGCGCACGGATCGCGCAGACGCTCGAGGTTGGGTGGCTGGGGATGGCCGTTGGTGCAGGCTCCCCACAGGAGAGGAAAAATGGATGTGCGCATCGCGAGCTCCGGGTGGATGGCACCACCGTGCGATGCATCTCGCGTGCCGACGTTCCGATCCCGCGCCGTCGGGGTTTGTGCACAAGGGGGGGGAGGGGCCGACGATCGTCACTGTCCGGGCATGGCGAGCCATCGAACGCCGCTCGGGTCCACGAGCTGGGCCGGTCCTCGACGCCCTGCGATCGCGACGGCATGGAGGAGGGCCGGTCCGGACTGCCAGTCGTCTTGTGCAGTCGGGGCATGACCGAGCCACTCGGGGCGAGACAGCACTCGACCCTCCGGCACGGCTGCCGGGAGGTCGCGCACAGAACACCATCTTCCAGCAACGTCGCTGTGTGGCGCCTGCCAGTGGGAAAACCGGATGCCATTCAACACGGCGGCCGACCGGGTTGGGGCAGGCAGACCGAGGGCCTGGAGCGTGTCGCGAGCGGGGTCACTTTGGCCCAGCGGCAGCTGATGATCACGCATCCGAGCGAGCTTGCGATCGAGTCGGTCCCGCCCGTTTGGGCCAATCCAGTCGGACAGGATGTCGCCGGAGTGACCGGGGGCGCAGAGATAGAACTTTACCGCCAGCTCCAAGTGCCAGACTTCGCCTTCGCTGGTCACGAGAAGGTCGAGCTCGCCGAGGGTCCGGCCCGCGCTTTGGATCTGGATGCCCGCGCCGAGCACGGTCCATCCGGGGAGCTGGGTGAAGGCATGTTGCCAGTGCTGCTCGAAGCGCCTGCCCAGGCGATGGTGGAGCGGCTCAGGCGTGGGTGGAAGGGTCTCGTGGGCGGCGCGCTGGGACGCCGGCCAGCGAAATAGTGGCAGGCCGGAGTGGGCGAGCAGGTCGGGTCCATGCAGACACCACTGCAGCTCGTGCCAACGGGCGATGTGAGAGGTCTCGGGCATCTACATCTGGCGGCGGAAGGGCGCTGGATCGATGCGGGCTTCGATGATGCTGAGACCGCCCCGCTCATGGGCCGCATAGACCGCTTCCCGCACCGCATCGGCACCCTGTACGGTCACCCCCACCCCGCCATAGGCCGCTGCAAGCGGCTCGACGTTCGGATGGATGGAGGGGACGCTTTGGTGGGGTTGGTCGCCGTGATCCTCGGGGTGATGAATCAGACTGAGGGGACAGTCGGCCAAGCAGACCACGACCAGATTGAGCGTCCGCTCCTGAGCGATGCCCAGCTCGCCGAGGGCCATCGACAGCCCAGCGTTTCCGGTCAACGCGACCGCCGGGGTGCGAGCATCGACCAGGCGGCTCGCGATGGCGCCTGGCAGACTGGTACCCATGCTGGTGGCGCCGTTGGACTGGAGCAGCTGGTTGGGCGTGTCGGCACGGAGCACCTGCGCCGCGGTGACGTGATGTGCGCCAGCATCGAGGCTGATGCGGGTGCCAGGAGGGGAGCCTTCCTGCACTGCGCGAATGGTCGCCGCTGGGCCATCTGGGCCGTCATGGAACGGGACCGCGCATGCGGTGCGATGCGCAGTGAGGGCGGCCTCGCTCCAGGCCGTGGTGTGGAGGACTGCATCTGGGTCGTCTTCGGGCGTGGGGCCGAAGGCTGCCTCACAGAGGGCATCGAGGGTCTCCATCATTGGACCGGTCAGCGAGTCGACCACGGTTCCGGGGAGGCCCGGCTGGTCGAAAGCATCGATGCGGATGATGGGGAGATTCTCGGGCCAGCCTGGCAGCCATCGGGTGGGCAGCTCGGCGGTGTCGAGACCGATGGCAACCATCAGATCTGACTGTTGGAAAAGAGCGCGCTGGTTTGCATCGACGACTGGAGAGAGTCCGAACGTACCGGCCCATAGAGGATGGCTGTCGTCGGTCATTCCGGCGGCCCGGCAAGTGGTGAGCGCCACAGCGTTGCTCGCTTGCACCAAACGCCGGACGCCGTTCGACACTGCGATGGAGGCCTCTGCACCGCCGACCACCACGAGGGGGTTGCGGGCGCTCCGAAGCCGCTCCGCGGCTGCTCTGACCTCCGGGACCGGACGTGGTCGGGCGCGAAGACCCCACTCGGGCTGGGCATCGGGAATCGTGGTGGTGGCCACTTCGGAGGGGACTTCGAGCACGACGGGGCCGGGCGTCTGCCGATCCAATGCGGCCAGCGCCGTGAGGGTTTGCATGGCTGCCATCGGCTCCTGCAAGTGCACGACCCGGCGAGAGACCGGCTTGAAGAGGGCGACCTGATCAAGAACTGGGTGGGTGTGGTGGTCCCGAAGCGCAGTGCTGACCTGGTGGGTAATGGCCACCAACTTGGATCGCTCTCGAAGACTCCTGGCTATGCCGCTCACCAAGTGGGTGGCCCCTGAACCGAGTGTGGCGATGCAGACACCGGGGGCACGGGTGATGCGGAACGCTGCGTCGGCCATGACGCCCGCCGCTCCCGCATGGCGGACGCAAACAAAGTCGATGCCGACCGCCCGAAAGGCATCAAGAAACGGGCTTGTGGCCCCGTCGGGCATTCCGAATGCGTGTGTGACCCCCCGCGCCTTGAGGGCCCGGGCCAAGAGGGTGGCGTATGGCAGGTCGGTCATGGCTCAGGCCCTGTGCTCGAAGATACCCACATGGCAGAGCGCTTCATCGAGGCCAATCAGTCCGCCCGCGTTTTGCTGCAGGCCCACTCGGACGTTGGACGACACCTGGAGTGCACCGGCTTCGCCCCGCAGCTGCCGGACCAGCTCGTCGATCATGCCCAGGCCGGTCGCGCCGAGTGGGTGCCCTTTTGAGATCAGGCCGCCAGACGCGTTGACCGGGCGCGCGCCATCTCGGGCGGTCGCGCCAGATGCGGCATAGGCGCCGCCGGAACCCCGCTCGCAGAATCCCAGCAGCTCCGTGGCTTGGAGCTCGCAGTAGCTGGTGGCATCGTGCACTTCTGCGATGTCGATGTCGTCGGGGGTGAGTCCGGCCCGGTCATACGCTCGGGCGGCGGCATGGGCCACCACGTTGTCGTCTTCGATGTTGCGCCAGGTACCGCCTACCAAGACGCTCGCGCGAACCTGGACTGCGCGACGTGCGGTCTGCTTGGTGCACCGTGCGAGGAAGGCATCGGAGCAGACGAGCACTGCGGCTGCACCGTCCGAGAGAGGACTGCACATGGAGCGGGTGAACGGCTCAACCACCTCTTTGTCGGCAAGCGCAGCCGCCACAGGCACCTCGAAGCGGTACTGGGCACGGGGATTGTGCACCGCGTTGCCGTGGTTCTTGCTGGCGATCACGGCGAGGTGCTCGGCCGTGGTGCCGTGGGTGGCCATGTGGTGACGGGCCTGCATCGCGTGCACGTCGAGGAACAGGATGCGGTGCTTGTGGGGGGTCCAGCCCATGCCCGAGCGCTTGCCCTGCTCCGCAAAAAAGGTTCGCCACTCGTGCTTATGGCGCTGGTCAATGCCGCCGGAGAAGAGCTGGAAGGTGCGAACCGGGTCGTCTGGGACGAGGGTCTTTTCCACGCCGATGGCCAGTGCAACGTCGACATCCCCGGCACGGACGGCGGATACGGCGGCGTGAAAGGCGGCTGAGCCGGTTGCACACCCGGCTTCCACATTCACGATGGGTACGCGTGCAGGCAGTCGGCCGTCGCGCATCAGTGCGGTGAGGGCCACTTGCCCGCGGATGTTGTCTTGGCCATGGGCGCCCATGGCGCAGTTGGCGAAGACGATGTGCTCAACGTCGCTGCCAGCGATTCCTGAGTCGCTCAAGACGCCTTCCACCACCTCCTTCGCGAGGTCCCGAAAGGTTCGATCGGGCCATTTTTGGAAGACCGTGCTCGCGGTTCCGAGAATCCAGGCGTTCGACATGGGGCTCCCTCGTCCGATCCGGGACGCGGGATCGACGCGGTCTGGTATCCGTTTCGGCGCGGAGCGTCGGCCCGTAGACGAGGCGCGGGACCGTTGGCTTTCCGGGCATTGCATTCGCGGTCGATCGCACGGCGCTGCAACAGGCACACGGCCCGCTCAAGGATGGGCGTTTCGATGGAATGCGATCCGGGCGCACGAATTTGTCTGGGCTCGGTATCCACCCCTCATGTTTGGTGGGCCGGATTCCGTAGCTCCGCACGTATCTGGGACCGGAGTCCGTGATGTCGAAGTCCGTACGTGTATTGTCCTCCCTGTTCATCTGGACCACCCTCTCCGTGGCTTGTGCGCCTGCCGAACCCGCAGAGGAAGTCGAAAGCACGGCGGAATCGGCCCGACAGCGGCCGGCGGTCGACCCGCAGGTCTGGTCTGCGGCGCGAGACATCCTGGCTCGGGAGGGCTCGGTGCGGCTGCTTGTCCGGGTGGGAAGCGACACCGTGCCCGCCATGCGCCGGGGCAAGAATGCGGCGCGCACTCGCTTGCTGGATCAGCGCCGGACCACCATCCGAGCAGCCGTGGACCGGGTGGCATCCGCGCTGCCGTCCGGGGCGCGGAAGGTGCAGGACTTTGACCAGATGCCCCTTGCGGTGGTCGAAGTGACGGACACCACCGCGCTGGCATCGCTCTCCAGCTTGACGGGCGCGGATGCCTGGTACCTCGACGAGCCCCACGAACGCTTCCTCGACGACAGCCTCCCGCTGATCGCGCAGCCGGAGGCGGCCGCAGAAGGCTTCACGGGTGCGGGAACCGCCGTGGCGGTTCTGGACACTGGCCTCGACTATCGACACGCCGATTTCGGCTCCTGCACGGCCGTGGGTACGCCGGCGTCGTGTCGGGTGGTAGCGAACAAAGAGATTGCTCCCAGCGACGGCTCTCTCGACGACAGTGGCCACGGCACGAACGTGGCCGCCATCGTGGGTGGCGTGGCACCCGATACCGACCTCATCGGCATGGATGTGTTCCGGTCGGATGGCTACGCCTACACGAGCGACATCGTGTCAGCCATCGACTGGGTTGTGCGGAACCAGGACGCATACAACATCGTGGCGCTCAACATGAGTCTCGGCGGTGGGCAGTACACATCGGAATGCGGTGCCACAGCCTACGAGCTGGCCATTGCGACCGCGGAAGCCGCCGGCGTGGCGTCAGCGGTCGCGACCGGGAACAATGGCTGGACCAACAGCATCGCCTCGCCGGCCTGTGCCCCGAGCGCCGTCAAGGTCGGCGCGGTCTATGCCACATCGTATGGCCGCATCGGCTGGTCCACCTGCACCGACACGTCCACAGAAGCCGATCTCGTCACGTGCTTCTCGAACTCGGCACCGTTCATCGACCTGCTGGCACCGGGCGCGCTCATCACCGCTGGGGGCTACCGCATGGGCGGTACTTCCCAAGCCACACCCCACGTGGCCGGCGCCCTGGCGGTGGTGGCCCAGGCCTACCCGAGTGAGTCACCCTCGGACTGGACGGACCGACTCATCGACTCCGGCACAGATGTGACCGATCACCGAAACGGCTTTACGCACCCGCGCATCGACGTGGAAGCCGCCATTCTCGACGCCGTCGAGGGGGAGGTTCCCGAAGTGGCGATCACGCTCGAAGGTGGTGCTGCGTTTGTCAACGAGCGCGGTGTCGACGTCTCCCTGCGGGTGACGGATGGTACGGAGCCTGCCACGGAGATGTGTCTGGAAAACGTGGAAGAAGGCATTCCCAGCACCTGCACCAACTGGACGGCACTTGAGACCGAGTCCCGTTGGTGGCTGGCAGCCCGCCAGGGCGACAAGATGGTGGCGGTCTGGGTGCGTGACGACAGCGGCCGCACCTCGCTGCCGGCCGTGGCGGAGGTCGTGCTGGATACCATCGCGCCTGAAGACGGTGCCCTGACCGCGGCCTGGGACGGCGACGACATCTCCGTGTCGTGGGACGCTGCGACCGATGAGCGCAGTGACGTGGACGAGTACATCTTGGTGTACGCAGCGGGCACTACGGCGCCGGTCGACTGTCTCGACGGCGACGTGGCCTACTCCGGGGCCAGGACGTCCACGGTGCTTGAAGGCTTTGAGGACACCTCGGCATACAGCTTCCGCGTGTGTGCCTGGGACGGTGCCTCGAACCTCTCCGAAGGTGCGGCGGCCTCTCTGTCGGCAGCGGGAGAACTGCTCGGGAGTGTATTGATCGACGGCGGTGCCGAGTATGCCATCGAACGGGCGGTCACCCTGGAGCTCGACGCGCCCGGTGCCGTAGAGATGTGCCTGAGCAACACGCCGCGCTGCACCGAAGCCGCCTGGGAGGACTTCGCTCCGGAGACGACCTGGTACTTGCCGAACGTGGAAGGCAGCCACCGAGTCTCGGTGTGGTTCCGGGCGGCTGACGGGACGGAGTCGGAAGTGACCACCGACTGGATCGAGCTCGACCGCGTGGCACCCGAAGGCGGCGAGATGGCGATTCGCTACGCGTCGATGGCGCGGCGGGTGCGGGTGTCCTGGTCGGCCTTTGCCGATGAAGGCTCGGGAGTCGAGGCCTATCAGGTGGCACGGATCACTGGCCCTGGCTCCGAGGCCGCCTGCCCTGTGGATGCGCTCACGGTCGACGCGGGTACCTTCGAGGCGTTTCTGCCGATGAACTACTCGGGACCCGGTGCCCGGATGGGTGTGTGTGCGGTCGACACGGCGGGGAACGTGTCGGCTCCTGTGGTGGTGTCCGTGCGGTAGCGACTGGAGCTCGAGGGTGCTGGCGCAGGGTCAGTCCGTACGTCGGGCGCCCTGCGCTCATGGTTCTCGGGATGCAGAGGTTGCGGGCAAGGCCCAGACGGTCCATCCCTGGTGGCGGTCTCGGCCCATCGGATCACCCAGCTCAGCGATGAGTGCGCGCTCGGCATCGAGGAACCAGGCCATGCTCCCTTGCGGACGCTGCAAGACGATGAACCCGAATCCATCTGCGCGCAGGGCATCTCGCTCCGCATCGGTCACCGAAATTGGCGATACGGGCCTTCGAGGGTCGAGCTGCAGCGCAAAGGCGATTGGGGTGCGATGGTCGGTGGATGCCTCGGGCAGCAGCCAGGGCACCCCGCCATAGCTTCGAACGGGCCGCTCGTGGTGCATCTGTGCCAGTCCGGGAGCGTAGCCGGCGATTCCCTTCATGCGGATCGGAAGATCGAACAGTGCACCGGGGCGGGGGTCGTCGCGCAAGGAGTCCCACAGGGTGCTCTCGGGAAGGTGGAAGCGGGCTTCGGGCCAGAGTCGGGCCTGCTGCGTGCGCAGGACGGCCAGGGACAGTGCGAGGAGCGCAAGGCCGACTGCAAGGCGGGACCGGCCGCGTTTGACCACTTGGGTGACGGCGTAGCCGGTGGCCCCGGCTCCGATAATTCCCCAGACGCAGACCACGCGGTCGGGCCAGTGGAACCATCCCAGGATCGGGAGCGCTCCAAGCCAGCCAAAGGGACCGGCCAATCCGCCGGGTGGTCCACCGGGCATCGCGGCTGGAAACGGTCCGAGACCGAACAGAAAGGTGAGCCCCAAGATGGCCCAGGTACCGATCCAGAAGCGTCTCCAGCGGAGATCGAAGACCGGCAGTGCAAGAAGAACCAGGACCGGGATCAGTCCGGGGTTACCACCGTTGGCCATCCAGAACTGCACCCAGCCGATGCTCGCATGGCTCGCGATCTCGAGGCCGGGCGTTGGGGTGCCGGTCTCTCGGATGTGCATGGTGCGCAGCAAGAACCATCCCACCCAAGGGCCTGCGACAGTGGCGGTGATCGCTGCAGCCGATGCCCAGCGACGCGCCACCCCAGCGGCGGCGGGCATGCCCAACCATAGGACCGGGAGCGCGAGCACCATTCCGACGGCCAACAGCATCGCCAGCTCCCAGGATGCGAAGATCACGGCGGCGCCAGCGAGTCCTGCGAGCAGCACCCATCGACGGTCATTGGTGCGCCAGGCGCCCAGTGCACCAGCCACAGCCATCGCCACGAGGCCGAGGCTGGCTTGTTCGGGACGTCCCGCTCCGAGATGCAGAAGCACGAAGGGGTCCAGCTGCAGGAGGACGCCAGAGAGCACGGCCCCGCCCGTCCGGGCTCCCAGAGCGCGGGCCAGCAGGAGTCCACCCACGCCGGCAAGCAGCAGGTACAGGCTCAGCACGGTGTTGTAGGCCCGCGCCACGCCCAGCCAGGGAGCCAGCCAGGCGCCGAGGCGAATGTCGAGCCAGCCGCCCACGATGGGGAGCAGATCCACCCCGCTCGGTGCGTTCACCATCGTGGTGGTGGTCATTGGTCCACGGGAAGCATGCCAGAGGGTCCAGAGGTGACCGGAGAGATCGTCGGACTCGAGTCCGATGACCGCTCCACCCGCACTCAGCCAGAGTCCGACCGGGAGGACGAACAATCCGAGCAACGGGATGGCGTGGGCACAACTCATGTGCTTGGGGTCCGGTGGTTGGGTGTGGCCTCGTACCCGCTTCACGTGTGCCCGGCCCGATGAAGCCCCCACGCAGGAGGTTCGGAGCCACCAAACAGAATTGTGCCCCGTTTTGGGGGACTGGCCCGTTCCGGATGTGAACGCGAAATCAGAGGCCTCTTATGCACCGACATCGCCGCGCTGCGACCGTTGCCATGATCCTGCTCACGGGATGCGGTGCCCTGTACAACCCGGGTCAGGCACCGCTTCGGCGTCTGACCCCAACCGAGTACAACCGAACCGTAGCGGATCTGTTTGGCTTCGATGATGCCGACGCATGGCCAGAGCGGGAGTCGATGAACGACGAGGGCATGATGGTTGCTGTGTGGCCCCAGCCTTTGCCGCCCGACATCCCCGTGCATGGCTTCGAGGGGATGATCGAAGGGCAGGTCGCGTCGGCGTACCTTGCCGAACGCTACCAGTCGGTCGCACTGCACTTCGCTCGGTTTGCGACGGTGGCGCCGTACTTCTGGGCTTGCAGCCACCCTTTGTCGCTTGAGCCGGCGGCGCGGGAGGCCTGTGCGCAGGACAGCATCGAAAGGCTCGCGGCGCGGGCGTGGCGGCGGGCGCTGAGCGACGCGGAGCGCCGGCGATTGCATGCGGGATTTCAGGAACACGTCCGGGCGCATCCGCTCGAAGACGCAGTGACACTGACCGTAGCGAGTGTGCTTTCGTCGCCCCAGTTCATCTACCACGTGGAGCGGGCCGCTCCGCGAGGAGACCGACGCGAAGCGCTGGCTGACTGGTCCACCGCGAGTCGTCTGTCCTACTTTCTGTGGGACAGCCTGCCCGACCCCGAGCTCTTCGAGGCCGCCCATGCGCGGAATCTCGGCACCCCAGAACAGGTGGAGCAGCAGGCTCGACGAATGCTTCGGTCTGCGAAGGCCCGTGAGGCGGTGGTTCACTTCCATCGACAGTGGCTCGAGCTGGACCGGGTACATGCCAGCCGCGCCG
>CAJWOS010000132.1 GCA_913044235.1 uncultured Pseudomonadota bacterium | reverse complement strand
CCGCTGGTACCGTGGCGGTCCAACGCCCGGGGGAGGCTGCGCCCGGCCTCGTATTCAGCGTCGATGCGCCAGTCATCGGAGCTCTGACCCTCGTACGCGGGGGCTCGATGGTCGCGGTCGGAGACGACAGTGGCACCGTCGCGATCTACTCCACCGAAACGGGCGAGGAGTGGTTCAAAGAAGCACGCGAAGGGGCACGTGGACGAGTTCGCGCGATGCGAGGCCTGGCCATGTCTCCAGAGGGCGCCCGACTGGCCGCGATCGCAAAGGATGGCCACCTGCGGGTGTGGGATCTCTCCACCGGAGAGCGAGCGGGTCAGTGGAGTGGCTTCTCTGGTGCATCGGTCGAATTCGGTCCGCGCGGCACACGCCTGCTCTCCATGGACAACAAGGGTCAACCTCGAATCATGGACCTGATGCGGATCGAGTCACTGCCCACCGAACGCCTTGCCACGCCCGCGCAGCACGCACGATTCACCATCGACGGCACGATGATCGTCGCAGCGGGACCAGCGGGCCTGTCTCTGCTTCGCCTGGTCGACGGCCGACTGATCAACAGCTTCGCAATCCAGGGCGGCTCCGGCATCCTGAACATTCTGCTGTCTCCCGATGGCACGCGCGTGGGCGTGGTCACCCAACGCAGCGTCCACTACTTCTCCCTTCCCGATTTCCAGCCGCTGCAGCCCAGTCTCCGCCACAACGCGCCGAACCCAACCGGCGCTGGTCTCTGGTTGCCTCAGATCGTGAAAGTGGCTGGCGACGACGGCATGCTCCACACAGGGGGGACGGGTACCGCTGGCGCGGTACGGCGCATCACCGGGTATGGGGCGATCCGTCTGGCTGCCCACTCCGACCGAATCAGCGTGTGGCAGAACAATGCGCGTCGTGGGGCCATCCGTTCGAGCGGAGCACTGCGCAATCTCCTTCTCGATCGGGATGGGCAGATCGCGTGCCTCGTACCGACTCGCGGCCCAGTGACCGTCATCGAGCTCGCATCGGGCGACGAAGTGTTCAACGCTGGGGCGCCAAGTGAAGGGGCTCCTGAGGTTGCACTCGGAGGCACCGTGCTGGCCATCCGTCTCAAGTCTGGTGGACTGCGTTGGTGGAATCTCGCCTATGGCAAGGGTTTCGCCCTTGACTGGCCCCGGACGGTCGCCCTTTCGGGCAGCGGAGCCTGGATGGGCGTCGTCACCCCTCGAGGAGCGGTTCGAATCCTCGACCCCGACACCGGGAAGAACCTCATGCAGCCGCCGAACCCTACGGCCGATGTACCGATCGCACACATGGCCTTCATTCCGAAGAAGCCTGAGCTGCTGACGGTCGATGAAGACGGAGTCCTCACCCATTACGACTTGTCCGGGTCTGCTGCGGGCGGACCCGCAGCCGAAGGCCGGGACCTACTCGACTTCAACGGCCCCGTGGACCGAGTCTGGGGCATCGCGGGTGGAAAGCTTGCGGCGGTTCGACTGCCCGAAGACGGAGGCAGCTGCATCCTCTTCGTAGACATCGCCAATGCGACGGTGGCGCATGAGGCCACCGGACTTCACAAAGATGCTGTGGTGGATCCCGCCAGCGGTCACATCCTTGAGACGGCTCGCGCTGCGGCATTCCTCGAACGAGACAGCAATGGCGACGAGTTGTTGGTCTCCCGAGCACTTCCCGACGACCAATGGGTCACCTTCGGACACCGCGGAATCATTCAAGCCAGCGCAGAAGCGGGCCACGCGGTGTAACTTCGCCTCCCATGGGCGAGCCCCGTTCGTCTCGCTCAGGAGTCCTGCTCAGAAGTCGACCGACTCCCCACATCCACAAGGCCGCTTGGCCTGCGGATTTGCGATGTCGAAGCCGCTCTCCATCAGGGAGTCTTTCCAGTCGATCACCGAGTTCTTGAGCTTTTCCATGTGCTCTTGCTTCACGAACACCTTCAGACCATCCCCCTGGTCGAACACCAGATCATCCGACGCTGGCTCCGGTTCAAACTCAAGGATGTACTTGTAGCCGGAGCATCCTCCGCCAGTGATGCCGTATCGAAGCCCCCAGCCGTCTCCGCCATACTCCGAGCGAAGGTCCTTGATGCTATCGATTGCGCCTGGCGTAACGGTGATGGTGTCCATGAAAATCTCCAACAGGTCGGTCCAGAGCGCGAGCGCCCGGCATTGCTTAACCGCCAGCTACCATCGTTCCAATGGAGCGGGTCTTCCACAAGCGCCACGCACGAAACGGAACCTGCGACAGCACCAGAATATAGAAAATGGGACCCAGCCGGTGGAGGTCAAGGGCTGACTTCAGATTCCCATGCCCGAGATACGTGAACGACCGGGTGAGACCGCAACCGAGGCAGTCGATTCCGGTGAGATTGCTGAACATGCACAGCGGGGGAACCACCCACCCGAACAGGGTGACCGCCTCCCGCGAAGGCGTGAGCACCATGCTCGCGAGCAAGACCGCTCCGCTCAGCCCCAGCAACCACCCGTCGGTCGAGCGACGGACACGACGGATGCGGTCAGCGGCGGTCTCGGTGGCGACGTCCGCCACGACCAAGCTCGGATGCGATTCGGTCGAGGATTCCATTGACAAATGCCCGGCTTTCCTTTTCACCATAGCGCTTGGCAAGCTCCACGGCTTCGTTGATCGCTACACTGGCAGGAACATCGTGGCACACCAGCAGCTCATAGGTAGCCATACGCAGAAGATTCCGGTCTACGACGGGCATCCGAACCAGACGCCAGTTGGTGCTTGCGGCTTCGATGAGACCATCAATCTCAGACTGGCGCAGCTTCACCCCCGAGACCAACTTCCCTGCGTACTCTTGCTCACCAGAGTCCGCGGGACGCGTATCAAATCCTCGCTCGTCGACCTGGAACTCCCATAGAGCGGTCAACATCCGAGCAGCCGGCGCGTCACGCGCCTGATCGAGGCCATAAAGCGCCTGAAGCGCAAACTCGCGAGCACGACGCCGAGACATTCAGCCCTCCCGCTCGAGCGCACCGAAAGCCCGCACGGCCATCCCGGTCTCGAATGCTGCAGCCAAGTTCGGAGTGATGCTTCTCTGCATCGAATCCTTGAAATGTTGGGTGGCCCGCGCCGGGGTGTCGGAGCGCCATCCACCCAATTCTGGTGGCATGCCGGTTTCGTGCGCTGCGAGCCCACGACCGTCCGACACGCGCGGTTGAATCAAATGGGGCATACACGCCCTCCGAGTCGTTTGTTGCGAGGACCAGGTGGCAGCGTCGGGACTGCTCCGACGCGCCTGCTGTTCGTAGCCGGTGACCGCGCTGTTCGCGACGACCGGCGGTGGATTAAGCCTTCTCGGGTGCGGCCGGCATTTGAATGGGCACCTGATCGACAACTTCAAGCCCGTAGCCTTCCAGACCCACGATCTTGCGTGGATTGTTGGTGAGCAGCTTCAGGCGGCGCACGCCCAAATCGCGCAAAATCTGCGCACCCGTGCCCAGCTCCCGAAGCTCACCGCCGTCTTTATCGGCCACCTTGAGCTCGCTCTCTCCCAGATGCTTCCGCATCCGCGCGACCACCGACGACACGTGCTTCTCGCCCGCCACATGCAGATACAAAAAGACACCGCGGCCCTCTTCTGCGATTCGTGACAGGCCCGCCTCAAGCTGTGCTCGGCCCTCACAGGTGGGCGTACCGAAGATGTCGCCCGTCGGGCAGAAGGACTGAACGCGGGTGAGAACCGGCTCGTCGTCTGTGACAACGCCCTTCCAGAGGACCATGTGGACCCCTTCGTCGGTCTCGCTTCGGTAGGTCCGATGCTGGAACTCACCGTAGGGAGTGCGCAGAGGAGCCGACGAAACCCGTTCCACGAGGACCTCGTGGCGAATTCGCCATCGGATGATGTCGGCCACGGTGACAATGCGGATCTTGTGCTCTTCACCAAATTCAAGCAAGTTCGGCAAGCGAGCCATGGTGCCGTCGTCGTTCATGATCTCGCAGATGACACCAGATGGCGTGAGCCCCGCGAGCCGTGCGAGGTCTACGGAGCCCTCGGTCTGGCCCGTCCGAACCAGCACGCCGCCGTCGCGAGCACGGAGCGGAAAGATGTGTCCGGGCGTGACGAGATCTTGCGGTCCGGCCGAAGGAGCGATGGCCGCTTTGCAGGTCTGCGCGCGGTCAGCCGCCGAGATGCCCGTGGTCACCCCCTGTCGAGCCTCGATCGAGACCGTGAAGGCAGTGTGGTACGGGCTCTGGTTGTTTGCGGCCATCATCGGCAGCCCGAGCTGGCGAACCCGCTCTTCCGTCAGGGTGAGGCAGATCAAGCCCCGCCCATACTTGGCCATGAAGTTGATGATCTCGGGCGTGATGGCCTCGCTCGCGCAGACCAGATCACCTTCATTCTCGCGATCCTCGTCGTCGACGAGCACCACCATCCGGCCGGCGCGAATATCTTCGAGGGCCAGCCGGACACGCTGGATAGGGTCCGTGTGCATCACAACGAACGAGGACATGGCGGTCTCCACAAAGAAGGCGGCCTTGGGCCGCAGAATGGAGACGGGCCTATCACTTTTGCGCGGCCCCGCCCGGACCAGACTCGGTGACACCATCGCGACAGAGAATGATCCGTACATCGGATCCGACCGTAGACACCGACCGGACGGTCAAGCGAGGTGCCACTGGCAGCTCCATGCCCGGTCCCCCAAGCCAGCCCGGACCGCCCGCAAAGACCGTTGGCGCGATGAACAGATGGACCTCATCCACAAGGTCTTCGTCGAAAAGGGTCCGATGGACCCGAGCCCCACCTTCCACCAACACCCTTCGAATCCCCCGCTCAAACAAGACCCGAAGCACCGCGTGAATGTCGAGCCCCGATCCATCACCGGGAACCCGAATGACCTCGGCAGCCAGCACGCGATCCGGAGCGTGATGGGCACAAAAAATCCACGGTCGGAGGCCAGCCGTCAACACCCGAGCGTCTGCAGGGCACTGCAAACGTGTATCGAGCAGGATCGGTCGCGCATCCCGACCTCCATGGAACCGGGTGTTCAGGCCGGGATTGTCAGCCAACAGAGTGCCGGACCCCACCAAGATGGCATCACACGCATCCCGCAGCGCATGTCCTGCGGCCCGCGCCTCCGGACCGGTAATCCACTGGCTCTGGCCTGCGACATCCGCGATGCGGCCGTCGAGTGTGATCCCTGCCTTGAGAATGATCTGTGGTCGGTTCATTCCGAAGCGGTCATCCATGGCTGGAGCAGTGCGACAAAGTCATTTCCGTCTTGCACATCCTGGTACACACTCGCGAACCGGATGTAGGCCACCATGTCGAGGGGTCGCAGGGCCTGGAGAACCGCCCGTCCGAGCTCATCGGTGGGTACTTCGGAAGCGCCACCCGAGAGCTGATCCACCACCTGTCGCACCACGTCTTCAATCGCCGCTGCGGACAACGGACGCTTGCGACAGGCAAGCGCCACGCCCGCGCGAAGCTTGTCGTGGTTGAACGGCTCGCGCGTGCCGTCCTTTTTCACCACGAGCGGCAGCCGCACCTCAACGCGCTCCATCGTGGTGAACCGGTGCCCACAAGCACGGCACTCTCTACGACGCCGGATCGCCCCGGATGGGGTGGGTCGGGTCTCAAGAACCTTGGATTCCGCATGCTGGCAGACCGAGCAGTTCACGCCGCGCCCCCACCCCCGAGCTCCGGATACAGTGGGAACTGGCCGCACAGTGCATGGAGATCTGCCCGCACCCTTGCGAGCAAGGTCGCGTCCGATGGCGAGGCGAGAAGGTCGGCAATCCAGTCCGCCACCTGGACGGCTTCGGCGCGCTGCATTCCCCGCGTGGTCATAGCAGGCGTGCCCAGCCGCACTCCAGAGGTCACGAACGGACTGCGCCGCTCCCCTGGGACCGTGTTTTTGTTGACCGTGATGCCGGCACTGCCGAGGAGGTTTTCCGCATCCTTCCCCGAGAGGGGGTGATCCGAGAGGTCGAGCAACATCAGGTGGTTGTCGGTGCCGCCACTCACAAGTCGATGCCCCCGCTCGACAAGCCGATCGGCCATCGCGCTGGCGTTTTCGAGTACCTGCTGCTGGTAGATGCGGAACGACGGCTGCAGCGCCTCCCCGAACGCGACAGCCTTTGCGGCGATCACATGCATCAAAGGACCACCTTGCGTGCCTGGAAACACCGCGCTGTTCATCGCCTTGATCCGTTCCCGCTTGGCGAGGATCAAGCCCCCGCGAGGCCCACGCAGTGTTTTGTGGGTGGTGGTGGTGACCACATCACAGTGGGGAAACGGACTCGGGTGCACCCCAGCTGCCACCAGACCTGCGATGTGGGCGATGTCGGCCATCAACACAGCATCGACCTCGCGGGCGATCGCGCCGAAAGCCGCAAAGTCGATGGTGCGCGGGTAGGCACTCGCACCGCAGACGATGACCTTGGGACGATGCTTCCGCGCGAGATCACGGACTTGGTCCATGTCGAGGTAGCCGTCTTCGCGGAGGGTGTAGTGGAAAGCTTGGTAGATCTTGCCCGAGCTGTTCACGGGCGAACCATGCGTGAGGTGCCCGCCGTGCGAGAGGTCGAGCCCGAGGAAGGTGTCGCCCGGCTGCATCAGTGTCAGGAAGACTGCGCTGTTCGCCTGGGCACCTGAATGCGGCTGCACATTCACGCCGAGCGGGCAGCCTTCGACCGTGAAGAGCTCTCGCGCTCGCTTCCGAGCGATGTTTTCGACCACATCGACATGTTCGCAGCCCCCATAGTAGCGGCGGCCAGGAAGCCCCTCGGCGTATTTGTTGGTGAGCGGGCTGCCCATGGCCTCCATGACTGCCAGCGAGGCGTGATTTTCTGAAGCGATCAGCTCCAGGTCGTGGCGTTGGCGAGTCACCTCCGCAACGACTGAAGCATGAACCTCGGGATCTGCGGCCAAAAGCGATGAAAACATCATTGTTCTCCACTGCGGTCCAACGCGCTTTGGGCACGCATTGGTTGATTGCACGGCGGCGGTAGGGGGTCGGGGTCAGGACCGCTCGGAGCGGGTCTCGAGCGCATGCAGCTTGGCGACACGTCCTGCGTGCCGTCCACCTTCAAACTCGGCATCCAGCCAAGCATCCACGATGGCGGCCGCGAGACCGGTGCCCACAACTCGCTCGCCCAGACAAAGCACGTTTGCATTGTTGTGCTGCTTGGTGGCACGGGCTGAAAACACATCAGAGACAACCGCTGCTCGAATACCGGGGATCTTGTTCGCAGACATCGACATACCCACTCCGGTGCCACACACCAAGAGGCCGACCCCCTCTCCACGCGCCACCCGATGGGCCACCTTTGCTGCGAAGTCTGGATAGTCACACCGCTCTGGGGCAGCCGGTCCGAGATCGATCCACTCGACCCCACGTGCGGAGAGGTGCGCAAGGAGGCTCTGGCGAAGGTGATGGCCAGCGTGGTCGGAAGCGACAAAGACAAGCATTCGGCTCTCTCAGGAATCGGGGGCACGACCGAGGATGATCACAGCATTGGTACCGCCAAACCCGAAGGCATTGCTGAGGGCGTACCGAATGGGCGCGGGGCGCGCAGAACCAGCGACGTAGTCCAGGTCACAACCATCGCCAGGCTCTCGCAGGTGGGCGGTGGGCGGAACCACCTGCTCTGCAAGGGCGCGCGCACAGAGAACGGCTTCGAGACCACCAGCAGCACCGAGTAGGTGACCGGTCACGCCTTTGGTGGAAGACACCAGCAACTGGTCGGCATGGTCGCCGAAAACGGTCCGAATGGCCTGGGACTCCGCCCGGTCGTTGGCTTGAGTGCTCGTGCCATGGGCATTGATGTAGTCAATCTGCGACGCCTCCAGTCCGGCCGACTGCAAGGCGAGCCGCATGCAGCGCACAGCCCCAGAGTGGCCTTCGGGCGGAGAGGTGATGTGGTGGGCGTCGTTCGTGAGCGCGTAGCCCAGAACTTCGGCGTGAATGCGAGCCCCCCGTGCTCGGGCACGCTCCAACGACTCCATCACCACCACGCCGGCCCCCTCCGCCATGACGAAGCCATCGCGTGAGGCGTCAAATGGCCGACTGGCACGGGCGGGGTCGTCGTTGCACTTGGACAGGGCCCGCATCGACATGAATCCGGCCAGTCCGAGATTGAAAAGCGACGCCTCGGTGCCACCGGCGATGACAAGGTCAGCATCACCGCTGCGGATGACCCGCCACGCTTCTCCAATGGAGTGATTGCCAGTGGCACACGCCGTGCTCACGCAAAGGCTCGGGCCTTCGCAGCCGTGCTCCATCGCGATGTAGCCACCGGCAAGATTCGTGAGCGACTGCGGGATGAAAAACGGCGAGATCCGCCGCGGTCCGCGCTCCGCCAAGATGAGCGAATTCCGAGCGATCGCCGGGGCGCCCCCGATGCCGCTGCCCAGGTACACGCCAGCACGCGGCCCGAGCCGTCGGTCCAGTGGCAGCCCCGCGTCGCGCATCGCTTCGCGCGCCGCCACAATGGCGAACTGCACGAAACGCTCAATCCGCCGCACCTGTTTGCGGTCGAAATGGTCGTTTGGATCGAACCCGGCGACCTCTCCTGCGATCCGGACCGCCCAGCCGGTGGTGTCCCAGCCGGTCACGAGCCCGATTCCAGATCGGGCCTCACGAACCGCGGCCCAAGTTTCAGGAACCGTCAGTCCGCAAGGAGAGATCGCACCGAGGCCCGTCAGGACGACTCGATGCATGGGTCTGCCTCAGCGCATGCGGTCGGAGATATAGTCGACCGCATCCTGCACCGTGTTGATTTGCTCCGCATCTTCGTCGGGGATCTCGATGTCGAAGTGCTTCTCGATGGCCATGACGAGCTCGACGATGTCCAGGCTATCAGCGCCGAGGTCATCGATGAAGCTCGCATCGAGCGAGATGCGGGACACCTCGACGTTCAAGCTGTCGTGGACGAGTTCCTTGACGGATTCGAAGATTTCTGGTCGAGCCACGAAAGCCTCCTGTGGGGCAGATCACAAACGGGTTGTTGCGCCGGCGAATGCGGGAGAAGACCGGCCGGTGTCGACGGGTCTCCGGTCATCCTACTGCGTGGGGCGTTGCTGGGGTCACCATGAATGCGTCAATCCAGCAAGGATTGATAGCCCATGCTGAAACAAACTTCGGCTGGACCGCCAAAGCGCAAGCGCTCATCTGCAGCCCAACCGAATGTTCTGTGCATGGTCAGATGTGACCAAAAACCGTGCTGTGAAGGACGGTTTCGATCGAATCATCCGCGAGGCGCGACCACCTGTTCTGCCCGGTACGTGCCGCACTCGGCACAAATGTGGTGCCGCAGCTTCACTGCACCACACGTGGGGCAATCCATTGTGGCGGCGGTGTACACGAGGTGGTCGTGTGCACGACGCATACGCTTGCGTGACTTCGAGGTACGCTTCTTTGGGACAGCCATGTCAATCTCACAGGACGAATCTGGTTGGGCGTGCACACGGGGCCGGAGGCCTGACCATGTGCCCGAAAGGACAAGATGTAGACCGGAATCGAAGCGGGAGGCGGCGCCTTGCTCAACGGGTTGCGTTGAGGGATGCGCACTCCCCAGCACCGCTGGCCCATGGAAAGACCACGGGCCGACCCGGACGGAAGGCCAGCCCTCTTAGTGCGATGGCTTCCAGTTGGCGAGGGCAGAAAATGCGGAGTTTCGCTTCAAGGGCGGCCCGTCCTGCTGTTTCGGCAACACACAAGGCCCGGTATCGGACGGATCGAGCCGTGAGACACGAGCATCTCCACAGCGGATCCGGTCCGGCATCCAGAGTGCAATCTGCTCGCTAACGACGTCGCTCAAGTCGAGGCTGCCACCTTGAATCCAGCCGATGTCAAGGTCGCCTTCTGCGAGCTCAAGATCTTCTTCGGTCGGCAGGGACCCGCGTTGGTACATCAGACGAACCGGCCCTTCCAGACTGCTTCGCAACAGACGGACACAGCGGTCGCAGGTCGCTTTCCAGTCGACGGACACACTGCCGGTGACACAGAAACGCTCGGAACCCTCTCGGTTCACATGCAGCTTCACAGCCGTCCCACGAGGCTTGACACCGATCGCCTGGCGCACCGCCTCGACGAGCCACAATTCGTCGATCCCACCCTCAACGACACGGCCTTCGGGAGGCAGACCATCCAGCACGACCTTCATTCGAACCCTCCGTTCTGGCGAGACCATCGCTTGCGCCGACAGCAGGCTCGAGTAGCCGAGACAGAGGCGCTCGACCAGTCAGCCCAGGCAACCTGCCGTTCAGAAGCCGATGGGCCAGCGCCCTGGTAGCCTCGGACCAAGCGCGAGCGTGGGGTGACGACAACGACGCGTGCACTGCTGCACGGCGTTGCGATGGGACGTGTCTTTCTGCCACACGGTGAGAATCGAATCTGTCATCCGACCCATCGGCGGATGAAACGGGCACGAAAAGACCGTTCCTTTTGCATCGATCGCGATGCGGGTCCCCACCACCGGACATGGACGCAGGCGGGCTCGCAGAGGCGACGACGCCTTCGGGATCCCAGGCTGCCCGCCTGTCTCATTCGAGAGAACCCGCAAGTACCGCTCGCTCTCCACCCCGATGTTTTCCACGCCTGCGTCTCGCAACACTTCGGTCCACTCCTCGAGGGGGCCGACCTGGCCACCACGAACCGGCGAGAGAATGGTCACCGCATCGACGCCCGCCTGGTTTGCCCAGCCGATCACACCGCGGACCTCAGGCTCCACACCAGCCGACCATGGCAACGCCAAATGAAGGCGTATGGGCGCGCCTCGATCGGCCCGCGCCGCAGCCAATGCCACAATCGCATCGGTGGCCTCAACCACACTGTTGCCCACCACAGCACGCTGCACATCATCGTCGAGCGATGCCACAGTCACAGCGACAGCCGAGCACCCCACATCCACCAGCTCAGCGGCTGAGGTCGAGTCGAGGCCGGTCCCATCACTCCAGACCACCACCGGGCAGTCGAGACGATGGGCAAGCCGAATGATCCGAAACGCTCCTTCGTCCAGTGCGCGACCCACGGTGAATACCTGCACCGGCATCGCCCCGCGCTCCGCCACCATCTCGACAATCGACTGCCGCAAGAGGCTCCAGTCCGGCGTAGCGATCTCCATATTTGCGCTGCACTCGCCCGGAATGACCGGCGATAGATGCAGTGCCAGCGACGCAGGAGAGAGGTGCTGACCAACCGGTGGAGGCAGCCGGGCTGCCCATCGGCGCGCCGTCGACAGCATCGCGGTTCGAGTGCGGTCGATGATGCGCATGAAGCTTGCTCCTGGGGATCACCACCGCGGCGATGGAAGGGTTGGCTGCAGTGGGATAATGCGCTTGCCTCGGTCGGCCCGGGTCGGCCGAAACATGTGTGTCCCCGGAGTTTGGCGGATGAACGCGAAGAGCACCCCCTCGACATCCCCCAGCAACATGCGGTTCTGTGCGATTGCTGCCAGCGTCGCACTGTTCGGGAGCGGCTGTGAGCCCGATCCCATCGCAACCGACCTCGACGTCTGGTACTACGGCCTCAGCGCAGTCCTCGTAGAGAATGCCTCCCTCGCTCACCAAATCCAGGACTTTGCAGCCGACGTGCACAAAGCCCGAGAGAAGGGTCCGGTATCCGCGGAAAAGACTGCGAAGACCCTCAAGGAAAACATCCTTCCGCTCGCGCAAACGGTCGCCGAGCATGCAGTGGATGTTCGGCCCCAGACCGCCGAGTTCCAGGCGATGCATGATGGGCTTACCACGGTGTGGACCGAGCGGGCCGAGGCCTACGATGGCATCCTCACAGCATGGGATGGTGCCGATGCCGCGGCCTTGGAAGCCGGTATGGCAAAAGTCGGCGACCTGCGCATCGCTGAGTCGATCTGGTTCCAGCGCACCAACGCAGCGCTCGCTCCCAAGGGCTACCGATTCGAAGAGTTCCCTCGCTCCGTGCCCAACCGCCCCAGCAACTGAACAAAGGCCGAGCGGCTCCGGCTGCGCTGCTCTCCCACCAGCTGTCCGCCTCGGTGACCGGCCTGGGGCAAGCGGCTGTCAGGCTTCCCTGAGGCATGGTTCAGCGCCCAGAAAAATCGACGACATCACTGACCATATCGTCACATTCGAAACCTGAGCGCGCACCCACACCTGGTTTCCTTGACACCGATAGGTTGTAAGATTAGACCGGAGGGCCTTTCGAGGCATCGCTCTTTCCTGAACCTGCTCCGCGCCTCCTCCGTCGCTCCTCCTGGTGTACTGAGAGGACTTGTACGGGGAACGGTATGCAGTGTTCGGAGTGTTGGTGGGCCGTGGTGCAATCGGCAGCACATCTGGTTCTGGCCCAGAAGGTTCTAGGTTCGAGTCCTAGCGGCCCAACCATCCGCTCCCATCGTCTAGAGGCCAAGGACACCGCCCTCTCACGGCGGAGACACGGGTTCGAATCCCGTTGGGAGTGCCATCAATTCCTCGATCCGTCGCGTCTCGGGCCCGCCTCCAAGCGCCCCACGAATGGCCGGGTTGCAGGCTCATCCATGGACATGTGGATCGCGTCTCCGCTTCGCGTGCGCTACGCTCTGTGGCTGTACTGCGTCTCTCGGAGCCCCGTTCATGCACGAATTCACCAGTTCGGTTGCAGTTGCCCTCCAACAGACCGGCCTGCTCAATCACATCGAGCTCGGTGATCTCCACGCATTTGCCCTCCACTTCGAGCGGGTGAGCTTGGCGCCTGGCATGCACCTGTTTCAGCAAGGCGACGACGGTGACGGCTGGTATCTGATCCTCTCGGGGATGGTGGCCATCGTGCGCGATGAAGGAGGCGAGGACCACGTCCTCGACAACCTCGAAGCGCCTGAGTCCTTCGGCGAAATGGCCCTCATTGACGGCGCGCCGCGGATGGCCTCCGCCGAAGCCGTGCGCCCCACAGTCGTTGCCCGGATGCCCCGGCCCACGTTCGACACCCTCCTCTCCAGTGGCGATCCACTCGCCATTCACCTTCTCCGTGCGATGTCTGGCGTGATGTGTCAGCGACATCGCCAGTTGATCTGGTTGCTCTCCGATCTCGTCAGTTTTGACGAGCCCGACGTGACCGATCTCGCGGTTCCTCCCACCGTCGACGCCCTCCTTCGCAGCACCATCACCTGGCACTGACCACCGAAGCAGAGAGGCCCGCGTTCCTCCTCCCGGCTCCAAGTCCACCTGGCAGCACTTCGCCAGGCGGATGGTCGACGCCCCCGAGAGTCATGTCCAATACCGACGAAGCCCCATCCTCAAGTGTCCAAGAGTACCGCGGACACTCGCTTGACCGCTTTCAATCCGAAGCGATCCACGCCCTGCAACAGGGGCACAGCGTCCTTGTGTGCGCGCCCACAGGCACCGGAAAGACCATGGTGGCTGACTGGCTCGTCGAAGATGCCCTCGCTCGGGGAAAAGAAGTCATCTACACAGCGCCGGTAAAGGCACTGTCCAACCAGAAGTTCCGCGACTACTGCAAGCTGCTTGGCGAAGAGCGTGTGGGGCTGGTCACAGGCGACCTCGTGATCCGCCGAGACGCTCCATGCCGGGTCATGACCACAGAAATCCTGCGCAACATGCTGCTCTCTGGTGAGCGCGTTCCCGACCTGGCAGCCGTGATCATCGACGAAATTCACTTCCTCGACGACCGTGAGCGCGGCACCACCTGGGAAGAGGTTCTGATCTACCTTCCGAGTCGGGTGCGCATTGTGGGCCTCTCCGCCACGCTTTCCAATGTTCGTCAGTTCAGCAGCTGGTTGTCCGAGGTGCGTGGACACCCGGTCTCCGTGGTCGAGGAATACAAACGCGCTGTTCCCCTCACCTTTCGAGTCGCAACGCGCGAGGGTCGGCTCCGCACCCCCAAAGACATGGGGGGTTTCTACAAGAACTGGGCTCGCAAGAATGCCCATCGACTGCGGCAGCTGAAGAAGAAAACCCGGCAGCGGCCGCAGCGGGGTCGTCGCAATCCCCCACGGATCGGCAGCCCCACCCGCCATACCGACATCTTCGACCTCCTCTGGCCCGACCACGCGCCCTACCTCTACTTCGTGTTTTCTCGGCGAGACACCGAGTCGATGGCACGCAGTCTGGTTCGACAGCTCGACTTTCCTTTGTTGAACCGCGAAGAACGCGACCAGGTTCGAGCGCATCTCGACGAGTTCTGCAGCGAGCCCGGCGCGGCCGCCGCCCTCGATCCAGAGCTCGCGTTCCTGTACCGCACGGGTGTCGCGTTCCATCACGCCGGGCTTCATGTACATCTCAAAGCCCTGGTAGAAGAGCTCTACGAGCGTCGGCTCATCAAGGTGCTCTACTGCACCGGCACCTTCGCACTGGGCATCAACATGCCCGCCCGCACTGCGGTCTTCGACCGTCTCGAGCGCTACGATGGCCGTGGAATGATTCCGCTTCCCGCTCGCGAGTTCATGCAGATGGCCGGTCGCGCAGGCCGCCGCGGTCTGGACGACGAGGGACTGGTGGTCACTCGCTGTCCGATCGACCAGTGGCC
>CAJWOS010000131.1 GCA_913044235.1 uncultured Pseudomonadota bacterium | reverse complement strand
AACTGGTCCTTCAGCGCCACGACGATGCCGGTGACGAGGCCGACGATGAGGAGCACCTGGATCAACGAGACGGCCGACATCACGAAGAAGCCCTTGGTGAACATGCTCCGCTTCTTCTCCACCTTCGTGAGCGCCTCGAGCCCCTTGTACAGCTCGGCCACGTTGAGCTTGCCGTCGCCCGACGTGTCCTGCGCGCGCAGCAGGTTGTAGATCTTGAGCTCGCTCGCGCTCACCTTGCCATCGCCATCGACGTCTCCGACTTCGATGTCGCGAAGGCGGTTGAACTTCCCACCCCAGCTGTTCTCCCAGAGAAGCTCACTGGACCACTTGCCGCCGTCGTGCTTCCACTTCTTCAGCATGGCCTTCTCGCCTGCTGCAGTCAGGATGGAGCCGTCCTCGAGAAGCAGCGCCTTGTGAAAGACATTGCTGTCGGGATCTTCCAGACGCGTGGCCTTCCACTTTTCGCCATTCTTCCGCCAGATCTGAAGACGAGCCGGGCCGGGCTTGGACTTGCCACCGGCATCTTTGTAGAACCACGCCTGCGACAACAGGATGGCATCCGTGGGCTCGCCTTCAAGCGCGTCCCGAGCAGGCTCAGGAGCACCACTCTTCGGCGCGGCCTTTGCCGGCTTGGCATCGGACTTGGCCGACTTGCTGGCCTTGGTGTCTTTGGGAGACTTCCCTTCATCGCAGGCCGGCAGCGCGAGCAGCGAACCCACAAGGGAAAGAAGAAGTGCGGAACGAATCTGGGCCATGGGTAAATCCGGGGCGCGAAAGATGAAGAGCATGTCTTAGACAATGGAGCGGCGGGATAACCAGTCGCGCTGCGAGGCAACGTCGACGCCTCCGCCTGCTGCGCCGCGCTGGTAACCGGACCGCCGCTGCAGTGCCGCGATTCGCTCGCTATGGGGATTCTCGTGTCAGATCGTCGAAGACCGTACGTCCGAAGGTCGGCATGACCCTGAAAATCGCGGTCATGGGGGCTGGATGCGTGGGCGGGTGGGTGGGTGCCCGCCTGGCGGGACAGGGCATCCCCGTGACCCTGATCGGTCGCACACGATTCGTCGAAGCAGTGCGCTCAGGAGGTCTTCACGCAACACCCCTCACCGGTGACTGCACATCGGTCAACGCCCCTCGAATCGAACTGGGCACACACCCAAGCCTCGCAGCCTCCGCAGATATTGTCCTCATGTGCGTCAAGAGTCGGGACACTGAAGGCGCCGCAGTCGCACTGGCCCCTCACCTGCGCAGGGACGCCGTGGTGGTGAGCCTGCAAAACGGCCTCGCCAGCGTGGAGCGACTCCGAAAGCAGCTTCCTGCTCACACAGTGCTGGCGGGAATGATTCGCTTCAACATCGTCTGGACCGATACCTGTCCGGGGGTGCACCTCGTGCAGGCCACCAACGGGGAAATCGTGATTGATGCCCATCCGCTCGGCGCTTCGCTCGTGGACGCCTTTCGCGCGGCGGGCATCCCATCGATCCAACATTCCGAGATGGTTCGGGTGCAATGGGCGAAGCTCCTGCTCAACCTCAACAATGCCATCAACGCGCTGAGCGGACGCACCCTGCGCGACGAGCTCTCCGACCGGGGCTACCGGCGGGTGCTCGCGGCCGCCATGAACGAAGCCTGGACGGTCTTGCGAGAAGCCAAAATCCAGCCCGCAGCCTTCGGACGCATGCGGCCCGCACTCGCTCCTTGGATCCTTCCCCTGCCCGATTTCTGGTTCCGACTGCTCGCGGCGCCCATGATCCAGATCCATCCCAGCGCACGCTCCAGCATGGCCCACGATCTGGCGCTCGGGCGCCGCACCGAAATCGCCGATATCAATGGCGCGGTCGTCGCGCTGGGCAAGCGTGTGGGCGTGCCCACGCCCATCAACACGCACCTTATGGGTCTCATACGCGCCGCCGAGGAACAGGGCCAGGGGTCGCCCGCGCTTCCGTCTACGGCACTCTGGCCGCCATCACACCCATCCTGAACGCACCGGCCACGCCTTTTTCCAATGGATCACACAGGACTTGCGGCTGGGACTTGACCCGCGGACCGCCTGTGCGACACCCTGCCGGTCACCCCTCGTGAGACTGCACCATGCTGCACGCCCTACTCCTCGCCTCCGGAATCGTCTCGGCGCAACCCCTCACCCTCGCCGAGAGCGCCCCAGTCGAGACCACGCTCGATCATCCCGACATCCCCGATGCACAAGCCATCTGGCTGGAAATGATCCACGAGGCGCAGACCCAGATCGACCTCTCGCAGTTCTACGTTGCGCCAAAAGATCAGGGAGATCCGGAGACCAGCCGCTTGAAGCCCGTGATGGAAGCCCTCGACGAAGCGGCGGCCCGCGGCGTTTCGATCCGCTTCATCATCGATGCCAAGTTCGCCAAGACCTACCCGAAGACCCTCGATGCACTCGCAAAGCGCTTCATGGTGGAAGTCCGAAAGCTTGACCTCACCCACCACACGGGGGGCGTGCAGCATGCAAAGTACTTCCTGGTCGACGGCACCACCGCCTGGCTGGGCAGCCAGAACTTCGACTGGCGCTCTCTGGAGCACATCACAGAGCTGGGCGTTCGAATCGACCATCCCGACCTGGTGGCAGACTTGCAGGCTGTCTTCGAGCTCGACTGGGCACTCGCCGGCGGAGCGGCCAACATCATCGAGGCCGGCGCGTCAACCGCGCCCCAGGTGGAGCGACAAGGGCCACCATCCACCCTCACCCACAACGGCGCGGAGGTCCAAGCCAGGCTCGTGGCCAGTCCACGGGCCATGCTGCCCGATGGGGTGGACTGGGATCTTCCCCACTTGATCCAGGGCATCGACAGCGCTCGCCATCGGGTGCGGGTGCAAGTCATGAGCTACACCCTCAAGGGGTACGACAAGCAATACTGGGACGAGCTGGACCGCGCGCTGCGCCGCGCTGCCGCACGCGATGTGGAAGTACAGTTCATCGTGGCCGACTGGTCGATGTCCTCTTCCAAGCAGGACTACCTCAAGAGCCTCCAGGTGATGCCCCACCTCGAAGTGCGCGTGATTTCCATCCCCCAGTTCAGCGAGTACTTTGTCAACTTCGGACGCGTGGTGCATGCCAAGTACATGGTGGTGGACAGCCGCTGGAGCTGGGTGGGTACATCGAACTGGAGTCGCGACTACTTCCATGGGAGTCGAAATGTCGGCATCGTGGTGGATGGAAAGTCCTTTGCCGCCCCGCTCGATGACTGGTTCTTGCGGATGTGGAACAGCGAATACGCCACCACGATCGATCCCACAAAGAGCTACAAAGCGCCCAAGCGCACCAGCAAGTAGCCCCGACCATCATCCGAGGACCCCTCGTGTCTGCCCTGATCTCCTCTCTTCCCGCCGGTCCTCTCGACATCATCGGTGATGTACATGGCGAGATTCATGCCCTTGAGGCCATCTTGGATCGGCTCGATCAGAGGAAGCCCCGAGGAGCTCGTCCGCACCTCGTCTTTCTGGGTGACCTCGTGGATCGCGGTCCCGACTCGATGGCTGTCGTGGACCGAGTGGCAGGCCTCGTTCGCGATGGACGCGCGAGCTGCATTCTCGGCAACCACGAGCTCAACTTGATTCGGGACCGAAAGCGCTCCGGCAACCATTGGTTCTGGGGCGTCCGCTCTGAGGAGTGGAACCACTCTGCTGGCGACCACGTCATCGAAGGGGTGTTTGACAGTCGACCGGCCACCGACAGCGAGCGGTCTCGTGCGCTCGAATTCTTCCGGACCCTCCCCATCGCGCTCCACCGAGTCGACCTCCGCGTGGTGCACGCCGCATGGCACGCATCCGGAATCCAAGCCCTGCAGGAGTGCACCGACCTGACCGATGCACTCGCTCGCTCCGATGCCGACGCAGCCGCCATTCCGCCAGCCCTTCGTGCCCTGTGCAAGGCGGAGATCGCAGCGCTCAAGCGCGCCCGCATCGGACTCAAGAACCCTTCCACACCCCCCCCTGCCCTGCCCGCCCTCGCCGAAGCCGCCGTCATCGACCAGAACGACCACCACCTCAGCGTGGTCACGTCGGGTCCGGAGGAGGTGCGACCCGGTCGACCGGAATGGAGGGCCGGACGTTGGCGGGTGGTTCGTCGGCAACGCTGGTGGGATGCGCCGGTCTCCATGCCCACCATCTTCGGCCACTACTGGCGCCTTCGGCTACCCAGCGCCGACGCCTCACGGACCCGCCTGTTCGACGACACCGGCCCCACCGCATGGCTTGGACCCGACCGAAACGCCTTCTGCGTGGATTTCAGCGTGGGCCGTCGCTACCAGTCCCGAGTCTCCGGTCAGCCACCATCCGGTGGATTTCGAGAAGCACTGGGCGCACTCCGATGGACCGGCCCTCACCAGCCGAGCGCCCTCTGGTTCGACGATCTCGACCAGCCGCTCGAGGTCCCTTCCCCAGGCACCGCATCTCACACCGTGAGATAGCGCCGCGGCGCAGGTCAAGCGGCCCGTGTTCCATGCGATAGCGCTCCAAACAGAGTAGGTCCCTGCGGACTCTGGAGCACCCATGGCACTCCGACATTCGCTGAGACTGATACTTCTCGCATTTCTTTGGACCGGCTGCAGCAGCTGGTTTACGGATGAGCGACCGCAGGCCCGCAAGAAAAAGCGGGGGAAAAGTCGCAAAGCCCACATCGAGGCCAAGCGCGAGTTGCAAGCTGCTGACGATGCCAACGCCCACGTCGAGAGCAACGTGAAGGTGGAGCTTCTGGGTCAAGCCCCCGCTGATGCACCCAACATCCTCTTGATCAGCCTCGACACTCTGCGGGCGGATGCGCTGCCCTCCTACGGTGGCCGGCCAGACAACGCACCTGCCCTCACCGCACTCGCGAGTGAAGGCATCCTCTTCACCAACTCGTATGCGCAGGCCCCCTCCACATCTCCCACCCATGCATCAATGTTCACGAGCCAGTTGCCCGCTGAACATGGCGTGATGGGAACCAAACATCGCCTACCGCTGAGTCACTGGACCCTCGCTGAGCACCTGCAGGCATACGGCTACCGCACCTGGGCAACCACGAGCTCGGTTCGCTTTGCACTCGGCGTACAGCTGAACCAAGGCTTCAGTGAATACGCTGTCTACTCTCAGGGCACCCAGTACGAAAAATCATCCAGCGCCATGAAGGTTGCGCTCCAAACGATTCCGCAAGACCCTGCGCGGCCCTGGTTTGGCTTCATCCACCTGATGGATGTGCATGCGCCCTACTTGGTGCCAGAGCCCCACCAGTCGAAGTACCTCACCGGGGTCTCGTCGGTGCCGCCAGAAGACACCGTGCGGTTTCTGCACCAGTACCGGCTCGATAAAGACGCGGTGTCGGAACAACAGGTGGAGGACCTTCGGGCGATGTACGCCGGCGGCGTCTCCCATGTCGACACTCGAATCGCACAGATCGTCGCGGCCGTAAAGGCGCTGGAGCGCCCCACTGTGGTGGTAGTGACCGCCGACCATGGAGAAGCGTTCTTTGAAAAGAACTACCTCGGTCACGGTGCATTCCTACATGAAGCCATCATGCGGGTGCCCCTCATCTTCTGGGGCCCTGGGCTGGTGCCCCCTGGCCCACCCCGCAACGCGCTCGCCCAGAGCATCGATCTGTTCCCCACGCTCACCGCCTACGCAAAAGTGCCTCCTCCGGAGGGGCTGCGAGGCGAGAACCTTCGTCCGGTCATCGAGGGGAATGATGTTCCGAGCGGCCGCACCGTGATCGGACAAGCGCCCCAACGATCCATGCTCATCCGCGAGACTGAGGGGGGTCCCTACAAGCTCGTCCTCAACGGGAAGAATCGGAAACCACGGCTGTATGCGCTCAGCGACGATCCACTGGAGCAGACCAATCTCGCTCGAAAGCACCCGGAGCTGGTGGCCCAGCTGAAGCCTGCGCTCACCTCTGTTTCGTTCCGAGCGCTGGCCAAGACCCGCGCCCAGAATGAAGAACAGTGGGACATCACCGATGCAGAGCGCGAAGCCTTGGAAGCCATCGGCTACATGGACGCGGGGCCCTGACGAATCTGGAATGCGGACATTCTGCACATTCAGGGCACATACCGGAGTGAATCAAACCAAGGCGCGTCCGTCGGCAGCGCATCTCCATCCGTCGGATGCTTTGGGTAGTCCAACCCAAACAGACGGAATACGCCGCTCGCCGAATACCATCTGGAGGACCGTATGTTCATGGGATCCACTCGCTCTTCGCTTTCGTCCGGCGCTTCCTGGCATCCAGGGATGCTGGCCACCGTGCTGCTCAGCCTGGTGATGGTCACGGGTTGTCGTGGCTGTGGCAGCGGGAAGAAGCACAAGGCCAAGAAAAAGTCTGCAAAGGTCGTTCAGAAGAAGCCTGGCAAGCCTATCAAGGACATCATTGCCTCCTCGACGCCGAAGGGGAAGCTCAAGAGCCTCACGATGAAGCTGCCCAGCGCCGAGGAAGTGCGCGAGGTGGCTCCCGAGGTGGCGACCGCACGCGACCTGATCTTGAAGAACGACAAGGAATCCCTCGCGGCCGGCCGCACCCAGCTCGTGGAGTTTGTGAAGACCCACGAGACGGATGCCGACGCCCACTACTGGATCGGTCGCTCCCACATGTCGGATGCGGGGCTGGCCCCTGCAATCGCAGCGTACAAGCTCGCGATTCAGCACGACGAAACATTTGTTGGCGCCCGTCAGTGGGGATCGATGGCGATGCATAAAGAAGGGCAATGTGCAGATGCCATGGTGCACCTGAGCATGGTGATGGATGCCCGTCCCGACGACCTCGAGCCGGTCTACAACCGGGCCATCTGCAAGATGGCCGTCGACGACTGGGGCACGGCGTTTGCAGACCTCAAGCGCTACTGCGAAAAGCACGTAGAGCCGTTCTGCGCTGAGATCGAAAAGGCCGAGCAGATGCACAGCCGTGCCACTGGCGAGCGCCGCGTCCCCACAGAAGAAGAAAAGGCCGCGTACCAGAAGCGCAAGGAGGCCGGCGAGCTGTCCCCACGGCGCGCCAAGATGCAGAAGGCAATCCACGGCGAGTAGCCTGGCCCAACCGTGTCGGTGGCCGCCGCATCACTTCGTCGTGGTGTGTACGCCAACGAAGGATGCGGTCTCTTCGGTCAGCTCCAGCTCCGGATAGAGCGTCTGTAGGTCTCCGACCAACAAGTGGGCACCCTCGAAGTCGCCTGCTTGCACATGACAGCGAGCTTCAGACGCCAAGAGGTCTGGGTAGGCATGCCCCGCGAACCGCGCATAGCCCACCTCAGTGAGAGCCAGCTCGGTAAAGCCCCCATCACACCAGGCTCGAAGCTGCAAGGCACGAAGAGGCGGGTGCCTCGGGTGCTGTCGGAGCGCTCTCTTGAGCCGGTCCGACGCATCGTCTACCAAGCCCTCGTCGTAGGACATTGCCGCGAGCACGTGCTGATATCGATGGTTGTTTTCGGTCTGCCGCGCTCCGAGAAACAGCTGGAACATCGCTTCATCGACATCGCCCATGTCGTAGAAAAAGTGGGCTGCGTAGGCATGAACCAGCACATTGCCGGGTGCCGTGGCCAGCATCACGTCGACCGCATCAAGCCCCTGGTCCCAGGCGCCCGCCAGCCGGAAGTCTTCCACGATGTGGATCTCGGTGGCGATGTCGGCAAACTGGTTGGGCTGCTTCACCACCCGCCACTCTTTCCGAAGAGCTGCGGCTTCATCGAACCGTCCCAAAGCCCGGAGCGCTTCCCCGTGGTAGTGCACGGCGAACTTCTCGTAGAAATCGCCCCCAGCTGCAAGCTCGTATTCCACCACCGCATCGAGCGGCCATCCCTGCAGAATGTAGGCCGTGCCGCGCAGGGCATGCCCGTCAGGATCGGACGGGTCTGCTGCAAGCACCTCCTCGGCTCGTGCAAAGAGAAACTTCGCGTTCCGACGCCGAATGGCACGCTCCTCAGCGGTGACATCCGACCGCCGATACTGCGCGTGCGCGAGACCGGACCACAGACTGAGTCCGAGCATGCAGACAATGACAGCTACCCGATTGGTCATGCTTCGCGGCTTCCTCCGCGCACCCGTATTCCGAACCGCCCACGGTCACCAGATCCGCCCGACGGCAATCCATTCGGCCCCGACCGCAGTCGGTTGTGGCGGTCGGTAGAGCCAATGCAAAAAAGAGCGGCCCATCACAACTATCGGTGTCTCAACAAAAAAAAACAGCCCCGAAGTCCGGGGCTGCTGACTTCAAGCCGATGGCTCAAAGCAACCGGTGCATTACCAGCTGATGTTGCCGTCGTAGGCGTAGCTACCGCCACCACCGCCAGCGACGTAGCCGGAGGTTTCCCAGCTGATGCTGTTGGCGGTCGCGGTGTAAGTGCCGATGTAGTTGCCAGCGAAGGTTGCTTCGCCGCTGCTTGCAGCAAGCGCGCCGCTGGTGTCGGCAGCGTTGGCGCAGTCGGTAAGGCCAGCGTTGACGGTGAGGGCAGCGTCCCAGCTGTAGCTTGCGCCGTCGCCGTTGTAGGTGCCAGCGACGTCCCAGCCGATGCTGCAGTTACCTTCGAGGGTAAGGCCGTAAGAACCGGTGCCGTTGCCGACCGCGGTGCTGCCGCCGGTGGTGCCACCGGTGGTTGCTGCGGTGGTGCCACTTTCGCCGGAGTCGGTCTTGCTCTTGCAAGCCACGCCAGCGCCAAGAACAAGTGCAAGTGCTGTGAATTGAATTGTACGCATAGTCTCTTTCTCCTCCGTCCATTTCGGACGACGCCATCACGTTTACTCCGATCCCACAGGGGGGCGCAACGGGAAATTTGCACATCATCCGCCACTCGTTCGTGGAACAGCGCGTACTCAGGCACGCGATGCGTGCTCATCTCCGACCAAAAGCAACTGTACCCACCCAGCTTCAAATCCCTACAAACCCCTTCCACACTACATCTTCGAACACACCTCCTGTAGCAACAGAGAGGGGACAGCGGCAAGGCGTTCCACGCACAACACCCGCAGCAACCGCCTGCAATCTCCTTGCACAGTTGATCGATCGTTACTTGTTCGACACGTTTGCACACCGTGCGGCCTCTCCACTCCAACGAGTGACCAAAATATCCTTAAGGATGGACTTTTCGGCATTTTTGACTGCAAAGGCTCGCCCGCGGGATCGGGATTCCGTCACGGCCGACCGACACAACGCTTGCACAAATCCTGCGCGAATCTCTATCGACCGCTCGCTGGGCATCACTCCCCATCCGACCTCGTCTTGGGGCGTGCTTCGAGACCACTGCGTCACAACACGCGCAGAACGACCGAACACGTGGGGCCACAGGCTCCGGTGCCGTTCAAGACGCCTCCGCGAGCGCAAGTCGGGATCCGGTCAGGTTACGGCTCGTCCTGGAGCGGTCCTCCATGCACCATCCCTTCCTGGCCGTCGGATTCGTGTGTTTGTGCACAGCCTGCGGCACGAAATCGGTAGACTCGTCGCCTGGCGACTATGGCTCTTCCCGCAGCAATGCCTGCGCCGGTGCACCGGAAGTCCTCTCGCCGCAGGCTCCGTTCGACTGTGCGGGAGCGACCTGTACTCTTGAGGTCCTGTCCACCACACCCGATCCACCCGACCGTGGCGACAACACATGGTCCGTTCGGCTGCTGGACTCCACAGGAACGCCACAGTCGCTGGTCTCGCTGGTCGGCTCGCCCTTCATGCCCGCCCACAATCACGGCACCTCGCCGCCGGATTTTGCTGGGCGCTCCACCGACCAGATCACCTGGTCCGTGGGACCATTCGACCTGTTCATGCCTGGGTTTTGGGAGCTGCGTGTGGCGATCGAGGTGGCGGAGTCGGAGGACAGCGACCGGCAAGTGGTGATTCCCTTCTGCGTGGAAGGCTGAGTGGCCAGCCGAAAAGCCATCGGCCGGTGGTCCTGCGCTCTCGTGCTGACCGCCTGCAGCGGCACGCCTCTGGGCACTCCATCGCTCTCCCATACCGCACGACTCGACCCGGCCTCATGTGCTGGATGCCATCCTGCACAGTACCGGGAGTGGTCGGGCAGCATGCATGCCTATGCTGCAGAGGACCCCGTATTCAAGGCCATGAACGCCTATGGCCAACGCGAAACCGACGGCGCCCTGGGTGATTTCTGTGTGCAGTGTCATGCACCGGTGGCTCTCGCAGAAGGGGCCACATTCGACGGGCAGAACCTCGACGATGTTTCTCCACCGCTCCGCGGGGTCACCTGTACCGCCTGCCATCAGATCGACTCGGTGGAGGAGCCCCACAACAATGCCACCACCTGGATTCCCGATGCCTGGTTTCGGGGTGCGCTCGACCGCCCCATGCCCTCCCCGGCTCATGGTCACCAAAAGAGCGTGCTGCATGACCGCGACGGCCTGGCAAGCTCGGCACTGTGCGGCTCCTGCCACGACGTGGTGACCACAAGCGGTGTGCGCCTCGAGCGAACCTACCTGGAATGGTCTCACTCCCAGTACAGCGAAGCCGAGGTGGACTTGCAGCAGACCTGCGGGTCGTGTCACATGCCCGGTCGAGATGGCAAGGCCGCAGAGGTCCCCGGCGCACCAGAGCGGCGAATTCACAGTCACGCGATGCCTGGGGTCGATGTGGCACTCACGGACTTTCCCGAGGCGGAGACCCAGCGAGCGCTCGTTCAAGATGCGCTTGACTCCACGGTCTGGGTGCAGCTCGACGTCTTCGATTACGGCGCCGGTACTGGCATCACAGTCGCTCTCGACAACATCGCCGCCGGGCACGGCTTTCCCAGCGGCGCGGCCCACGACCGACGCGCCTGGGTGGAGGTGGTGGCCCGCGACGCCTCCGATGCGGTGATCTGGTCGTCAGGCACGGTCGAAGATGGCGAGCCGCTGCGGTCCGTGATCGCCCGAGAGCCTGACCTCTGGTGGCTGGGCGACTGGGCTCGCAAAGAAGACGGCTCCGATGCCCACGTATTTTGGGAGGTGGCATACGTGGAAGCCGCCACGCTGGTGGCGCCCAGTCGCTTCCCACCCGATGATCCCCGCTACGAGGAAGCCCATGTCCGACGAACCTGGGACCTCGAGGGTCTCTCACCGGCACGCGTCGACGTGGCCATTCACATCCGCCCGATCGGCCTGGAAGTGCTTGACCTGCTGATCGCATCCGGAGACCTCGACCCGGTTTATCGAGAGCGCATGCCCACCTTCACCCTCGAAGGGTCACGCACCACGTGGACGGCCGAGTCCGAAGAGGCCGAGCGGGAGTAGCCACACCCAAGCGCTGCTCCCGCAGCCGGTGTTCTTCGATGCCACCGGGTCCACCCGGCCGTCTTCGCCACGCGCTGCGGTGTCACTGGGGACACCCCCACCGCTAGCGCCGCCCCCCATGCCGTCATCGCCGGTCTCCAGGTCTGAGCCATCCCCCGTGCCCGTCTCCCCGCCCATGCCGAGACTCTCCTGCAAAATCGGAAACAGCGGCACACAGACGTCGTGCCCTTCCGTTCCCTCGGGGCACTCCAGAGGACCGTCGAACGACACGAAGGAGAATCGTGGGGCGAAGCCTTCGGTGAGCGACCCTTCCGACAGCGCATCGTTCACCAGCTCAAACCGTGTGGCGAGCAACACCCGGTCGGAGTCCACGAACACGCCGAGCCCCGGCGGTGCCGTAGTGACGAGCTCCAAGGTCTGGCCATCGGCGGCGTGCAGAAAGGCGGTGCCACCAAAGGCCACCCACAGGTCGCCTGCCGGACCCACCTCGACATCACTGATGTAGTTCTCGGGGGGCAGCAGCTCTTCCACGGTGCGCCCCGCATCGGCCGTTCGGTACAGAGTCTCCACGCCCACGCCGTCGATCACGAAGTATCCCACCTCGGAGTAGGTGGGATGGAGTGCCATCACCACCACCTCACCTTCGATGACCGAACGGCTCTCCCACGTGCGCCCAGCGTCGCTCGACCAGTGCATCCACCCCTGACCCGACGCATCGATACTGCCGGCCGCGGCCACTTCGGTGGCTCCCCTCGAGAGCCGCACCGAAGTGAAGCGGTGCCCTGCCATCGACAACACGGGCTCGAAGGCCATGCCCCCGTCCACCGAGCGCCAGATGCCGTTTGCATCGCTGTCCTCGTCAGCCGTGACCGCGAGCGCGATGGTCCCCGAAGGATCGAGATCGAGCGCCGGCACCTCGTGCCCTGTCATCCCCGTCGCAGCTGTCCAGGAACACCCATCATCGGTCCAGTAGATCGCATCCGACTGTGTGCGGGCCTGCTCGAGGCGCGGCACGTTGGCCACCCACCGCCGTCCTGCCACCGCATACCGGGGCAGGATGACCGCATCCGTGGTGGTGATCGCCTCGTGGCACACCCAACGCCAGTCCTCACCATCCGCGGTCCAGCCCAGTCCAATGCTTGCCTCGAGCACCCGGCCGTCCGTGGCCACCGGGTGCACATCCACCGAGTCGATCGGAGCACCCACGTGGGCTGCAGCCAGGGAGCCGCTCAAGAACAGGAACCAACACATCGGAATCCACTCGTCCGTCAATAAATTCTTGCATATCCAGGTGCGGTTGGACCCACCCAAATGGTCAAGCTACCACCGCTTTGCCGTTGCGTGCCGGAGGAACCATGAAACCTGCACTTCTTTCCCTTGGACTGGGCTGCCTGCTCGCCACAGGCTGCGACACCACCGAAGCAAAGAGCCCCGACGACGAAACATCGTCGAGCGAAAGCGAGCCAGTGCTGCCAGGACTGACGCTGCTCGGGAACCAGGGCTTCTATTCGGTCTCCATCGAAGAGATGGCCACGGCCGACGACGGCCTCAACATGCCTCGAGATCTCGCATTCGATCCAGAGGTCGATGGCCTCCTGTGGGTGGTCAACATGCGCGACGACTCTGTGGTGCATCTCTTCAATGCAGGCACCACCGAGCAGAGCATCGACAAGGTGATCGACCCGTACGCCGTGCACTTCATGGACAACGTCTCCAGCATCGACTTCGGGCAGCCCGGCACCTTTGGCACCTGTCAGGAGTCCCGCAACACGTACAACGGCACGGCCCCACCCAACTACTTTATGGGACCGTCGCTCTGGCCCTCCGATCTCGATCTCTTCGGAACGTCGAACCCCGAAGCGGTCGAATACCTCAGCAACCTCTACGGCTACCCGGTCGACCTCGGCTCCCACCTCGACATGCTCCACGAGAGCCCCCTCTGCATGGGGATCGCCTGGGAGTATGACAACGTGTACTGGGTGGTCGACGGCTACCACGGTGCAGTGGTGCGCTACGATTTCGTTGAAGACCATGGGATCGGCTACGACGACCCCAGCGACGGCATCATCGACATGCATATCGAAGGTGAGCTCGCCTACGAGTCTGGCGTACCCGCGCATCTGGAGATCGCACCCGGCACCCGCTGGCTCTACGTGGCCGACCCGCTCAACGCACGCGTGCTCCGCCTCGACATGGACTCCGGTACCAAAGGCAGCCGACTCCCGGTCAACGAGCCCGGCACCACCTACCATGCATGGGACGACACCACCTGGGAGGTCTTCCTCGATGGTGCGGTCGCCGGCTTCGACATGGTCTCGGGGCTGGAGTTCGTGGGCGACACACTGATTGTGAGCGACAACACCTCTGGCGAGATCATCGCCTTCGACCCAGACGGCACCGAAGTGGATCGAATCTCCACCGGGCTCGGACCGGGTGCCATCATGGGCATGGCGGTGCGCTCCGACACGGAGCTCTGGTTTACCGACGCAGTGGAAGACAAGGTCTATCGGCTCACTCCAGACCGATGAGCCCCTCACTCATCCCCAACCGAGCGTGTGGGGATGAGGCATCCCGGCGGCCACCCAGCGCTGGGCCATCGATCGCGTGAGCTTGAGGGCCGGCGGTACTGTGAAGCGCACCAGCTCCTGGCCAAACGAATCGGAGGCCGTGAGGATTCCTTGCGGCTCAAAGTCGTCTTGGTCCACATCAAACATCACGGTGACCGCTTCATCGTGCTCGCTGTAGACGGTGAAGCGCTTCCGAAACACGGCACGGTTCTGGTTCTGCATCCGCGTGTGGAAGTCGCGGGCGGCCTTGAGCTGGGTGCGAAAGTCGAGCTCGTTGAGCGGCTTGGGATCTTTCTTGTTGCGCCCCATCACCCAGGGAACCACCAGCAGTGGCTCATCGTCGCCGTCGCGTGTCATCGCGAGCGCCCAGCCATCGTCGTCGGGATGGTCGATGATGCGGGCGGTCCAGCCATCCGCCGCCATCTCCCACACGATGGGCGCCTTTTCTTTCTGCTTCTTTGGGGGCAGGTTCTTCTTCGATCGAGGGGCCATCAGCGGAGCCGCTCCCAGACACGAGTTGGGGTGCACCTATCGCATGACGACCTTCACTCCGGTCGAAATCCGTCCGCTGCGTGCATGCAGATGGTCACGAGCCCGGCTTGAGCCGCACGGTCTGCACGGTCTGCACGGTCTTGAACAGGATGACTCCATACAGGAAGAGGGTGAGTCCCTGAATGGCGGACAGACCGTAGCAGAGCTTCTCGCGG
>CAJWOS010000130.1 GCA_913044235.1 uncultured Pseudomonadota bacterium | reverse complement strand
CCAGGCCGCCTCCGGCGCGAGACGGGGCACCAAAAACATCACGAGCGGTACGCCGCGCGCATGCGCGAGGGCTTGAAGCTCGAGGATGGTCTGGTCGGTCTGGAGCGCTCGCTGCTCGAAGGGGGCCGCACCAGCATCGATCCGAAGCTGGCTGTACACCCAGTAGCGGTACAAGGCGGAAGCCTCGAACCATGCCAGGGAGCGCTTCGACAGGCCACCGGAACGATCGACGATCTTGACCACCTCGCCTTTGCTTCGGAACACGAATGGCGTGAATCCATAGTCGTTCGTGCACAGCTGGAGAATCACGAGATCGGGCTCCAGCTCTGCGCCCCTGGCTCGGAACCACTCGAGCTCGTTGGTGGGCGCATAGCCGGGCACTCCCGCATTGAGGACTTCGACCGGCCGGTCGAGCGCAGATCCCAGCAGGTCTTCCAAGTAGTCCGTGTACATGCGTCCGTGGGTGATCGAGTCTCCCAGAGCGAGGATCCGCAGCTCGTCTTCGGGAGATGGGTCGGGCAGCTCGTTGTCGTGCATGCCCTGGCTATTGGCACCACAAGCCCCCGCCTTCAGCGCGTAGCCAATGCGGTCGACCGGGACCGCACAGTCCTGGTCCCAGAGGTTTCCGGGCTGCACCTGCCCACTGCTGGCGCGCTCGTCGAGTGCAGCCGCACGAACGCTGAGCTCCGCCGCACTCACTGTGAGCGCGATGGCCGTGGCCACAAGCAGCGCGCGCTTCAACCATAGGGAGCGGTTTGAAATGGAAACTTCCAGGGTTCCAAGGAGGTAGCGGGTCTGACGGGCGTGCCCCCACTGCTGCAGTGGACCGGTGAACCAATATCCTGCGCACCACCGACGGTGCCAAGCGTGGTTCCACGTAGACGGGCGAGCACTCGGGTAGTGGATGCCCCGGCAGCATCCCGACCACCTCTTGGAACCGGTTCAATGGCTACCTTTGCGGTGGCTCCTTTGCAGGTCCGGCGCGGTTTCCACAGCCAGGCAGCGTGGCGCGTCGCGCGCGCGCACGCACCAGCGGGTCGGCATCCGAGCGGGCGGTCTCGAGGGCCGGATGGGCCTGGTTCAGCGCCGGCATGAGCCGTGCGGCGGTCCAGCGAACCAGCGCGGCATCGTGGCCCAGGGCCTCGGCCAGCAGTGGCTCCGATGCCGGCTGGGGTGATCGAGCGGCGCTCTCGAGGAGGCTGATGATGTTGTCGATGGTGGGATCTTCGGAGTGGGCGCGCTGAGACAGACCAAGGAAGGTCACCCGAGAGAGGGCTTCCTCGCCGGGCAGCAGCCGCTGCCAGTAGTTGCATGCGTCGCGTTGGACCCGATGGGAACCCCGGCTTGTGGGAGCCTGCTCTTCCTGCGGCTCGGTCAACGCTTCGTTGAGCCGGCGAGCCCACTCCGACACCGAGCGTGGCGTCTCGTGTTCGAGCGTCCAGATCTTTTGGGCTGTCATGGCACGGACATGGGGAGCACCCACCCCACCCACCGCGTCGAGCAGGTTGCCACTCGGCTTGCGCACCGGCTTGGCGCTGTGGGCGATCCCGTGACCCCAGGCGCGGCTCATGAAGCGGTCGGCAATGAGCGGATCGTCGCTGCTGATCTGCTGACCCGCCGCCTCCACGCGCTGTGCGAACGCCGACCAGGATGCTCGGTCTGCCGGTGCCCCGGTCGGTGCCCACAGGCGCGCATCGCGCGAGAGGTGCTCCAGACACTGGGGGTAGAACGAGGGTGCGGCAGCGCACATCTCCACTGCCTGCGCCAGAGCCTGTGGGGGACGCGCCGACGCCAAGGTCTCGGCGACCTGGAAGAAGCACTCTTCTCGCCAGTGGGACTGGTCGATCGCCGTGCAGCGGGCGGCGGCTTCCGCTGCCTGCCCCTGCTGAGCCCTGTGCCGTGCCTCATCTTGCTGGCATGCGCGGCTCAGCGCCGCGTCGGGACAGGATGTTGCTGCGACCGGCTCCGCTTGCGTGAACGACGACGAGAGCCCTCCGGTGGGCTGGAGCAGAAAGTTGGGCTCGAGGATGCCCGAGCCATCCACGGTGGCCTTCGACGGTTGCTCCCTGGCTTCCTCGGGCTTCTTCTTCCGGGGGGCCTGGAGGTGTGGGCGGGCGTTGATGCGCATGCACCGATCCTGGCTCTTCCCAGCGGGCAGCTGTGCACAGAGCGCAGACGTCTGCCCAGGGTGACGCTCGGAGAGCAGCTGCACGTAGACCATCTGCTCAACGGGGTCTTCGAGTGCGGCGATGGCAGCAGCGACGCTCTGCGGGTCGGTCGGCCATGTCTCGACCACCCACGACCTTCGGCAGGGCATGTCGGTGCAGGCCTCGAGTCCGGTCGAGGGGGCGGTCGAGGGGGCGGTCGAGGGGGTGGTCTGCCCACAGCCAGACCACATGCCAGACCACACGGCAGACACCAGGAGAGCGAAGAGGGAGGAACGCGTCGACTGCATGGGATGTGGGCACGAAGGGAAGGAAGGCGAGCTGGAGGCTTTACCGGATGATCGGTCTCGGACGGCGCTGGAGCGGTCGTGGAGCGATAGGAACACGGCCTTGGGGGTGAGCCCACAGGAAGTGGTGGAGCGAAGGGGTTGGCAGTAGCTGCCGACTATTCCCACAAAAACATCCCTATCACGAGGTGCTGGCGTCTCCCAAGATCGCGCTGCTCCACCACGCTACCTGGCGGTGAACGATGGTTCCTGTCGGTGTGTCTCTGGCTCGAGGTGCTAGACGATCTGCCCCTTTCGGTCCGGCTGCAACCGGCGTGAGCGCGGAAGGCACACACGACGAGGCTGCCACCCGAGTCCGGATGTTCGGAGCCACACGCAACGCACAAAGGCGGCCCATCGGATAGGCGGGCGGCACGAAGCCAGGGGTGCCCCACAGGGGCTGAGACACACCCTTTGAACCTGATCCGGTTTGTACCGGCGTAGGGAGCGTTTCGAAGACCGTGCGTGGCGTTCTCTGGCCACGGACCGGGCCTCGCTTCGTACCACTCCATTCGAGGTGCCCCGATGTCCGACTCGCCTTCTTTTGATCTCTTCGCCAACGACTACGACGCCTGGTTCGGCCAGAACCGCGACCTGCTGGAGAGCGAGGTGCGGCTGCTCGCCTATGCCTGGCCGGGCAACGGAGAAGCCTTGTCGCTCGGCTGCGGAACCGGGCTGTTCGAGACCATCCTGGCCCAGGAACACGGCATCCACATCACCCGCGGGATCGAGCCCGCCGAGGGCATGGCTGCCATCGCACGCAGTCGGGGCATGAAGGTCACCATCGGCACCGCCGAGGCCGCCGAGCTGGGAGAGTCCAACGTCGACATCCTGCTCTACAACGGCTCGACCTCCTACATCCCCGACCTCGAGACCGCTTTTGCCAAAGCCCATCGTGCCCTGCGGCCTGGCGGTCACATCATGGTGGTCGATGTGCCCCGGGAGTCCGGCTACGGCGTGCTCTACTGCCTGGCCAACGCGCTGGGCACCTGGGACCACCCCGTCTTCCAGGGCGTGAAGCCCGACGCGGCCTACCCCATGCCCTTCGTGCAGGCCGCGACGTGGCACACCACCGCCGAGCGCATCGCGGCGCTAGAAGCCACCGGCTTCGAGCTCGTGCGCACCGCCCAGACCCTCACCCGGCACCCGGTCCACGCGCCCCATGGGGTGGAGACCCCCCGCGATGGCCACGATGCCGGGGACTATGTGGCCATTGTGGCCCGCCGTGCCTGAGCGACGGTCCCAGCGTCTCCGGCAGCTGGCCGCGCCCCAGCGGGCGGCCTGCCTGGCCCACCCATTTGTGCGAGGCATCGCGAGCGGCTCCCTGCCGGCAGCGGTCTTCGCACGGTGGGTGGTGCAGGACTGGCACTACCTGCAGACATACCTGCAAGTGCTCGGCACACTGGCGCGCACCGCTCCTTGTGCCCACGCCCGACAACGCTGGGGACAGATGGCCGTTCTCACCCGAGACGAGGAGCTCGACCTTCACCGCTCCTTTGCCCAGCGCTTCGACATCGCCCCAGCCCAGCTGGCAGGTGCGGCCGTGTGGCCAGGAACCCTTGCCTACTCGGCCTTTCAAGTCGAGCAGGCGAACCGCTCTTACGGACGCGGGGTGGCAGCTCTGGTGCCCTGCGGCGTGGGGTATGTCACGCTCGCGCGTGCCCTCGCGGCAGAGTCCGCGCCCGCCGATGACCGCTATGCAGACTGGATTCGCATGTACTCCGATCCCGCCTTCGCCCAGGCCGTGGACTGGATGGAGTCGGAGCTGGATCGGGTCGACGAAGAAGAAGACGCCCTGGCAGTCGTCTACCGCAACGGGGTAACCTGGGAGCTGAGGTTCTGGGAGCATCTATGGCAGGGGATTCCCGATGAATTCAACCGTGGATGATCGATGACTCACGTGCAGAATCTCGCGCCGGTCTCCAGGAATGGAAGAGCGGTCCGTCGGCGTGTGCGCTCCAAGACCGCCAGCATCCCGTGGTACCGCACTTGGTTCGCCTGAGGCGGTGGCACCCGCGACAAGCGCACGCACCCACCCACCCTCCATGAGCTACACTGCGTCCATCTCACATTCAGGATGGACCCATGGGCTTGTTCGCGCTGGTTGCGTTTTGGGGAATGACCGTCAAGCTCTGGATAGGGACCGGCGATCTGCGGCTGCCTCTGTTCTTTGCCGCAATTTGGGGGGTGAGCCTGGTCGGTATGGGTATGCTGGGCGTGGGGCACTTGTTCATCGCGGTCGAAGCGGTGCTCGTGATTGCGATGTTCTTCACCGAAAGAGCAAAGAGTCTCTGAGCCCTCGGCTCACTGAAGCGGCGACCGAATCCTCCGGCATGGTGGCGTGTCTGCAAAGACGACACGGGTTCGACAGGGACTGTTTTTCGGACTGCCGGAGGTTGTCTGCGAACGACTCGAACGCTTGGACCGCTTGGACCGCTCCGGCCACCGGACGCTGGCGGGGTGATTTCAGGGAGTTGGTGCGCTGGTGGGGGGCGGCACGTCTCCGAATGGCACCACCGAGGTTCGTTTGGGCGGTCTGGTCGAGGCCACGCCGGCTTTGAATACGGATGTGCACAGGCAGAACATGACTCCGATGTGCGCATCGATGGGTTCCGGCCGCCGCCCCGTGCTCGCCCCATCCGGCCTCGTCAATTGCCGTCTTGCTGTACCTGCACCAGCTCACGAAGCTCTGCAGGGATCTCGGCCTCTCCGTCGCCCATGAGGGCTCGCGCACGGGCTCGCCGGTCCCAGATGGCTTCGATGAGCGCCTCGAGATCATTGGTGGTGCACTGAAGTCCGGGCACGGTGAGGTGGCTGGTCGAGCTCAGGATGAGGCTGTACACGGGTGGCCGCGACTTGGGCGTCTCTTGATAGCGAAGCGTGAGCCCTTGGAGGGGCAGGGTGTGCGTCTGTAGCCGCCTCGGCGAGCCCATCCAGGCACGCACGCGCAGCGAAACCGGGGTGACGGTGAAGTGAGCGACGAACGCCCGCGCGTATACGAACGTCCAGATGGCGACCGCAACGACCAGACAGAGCACAAGCGAAACGCCGGAGACGATGCCGGCGGCTTGCTGAAGCGCGCTCGGCGGGGCGCTCCTCCAGACCAGCCCAGAGAGTACTGCCGTGGCACCGATAAACACCGGAATCATGGGAAGGCCGGCTCGTACGAAGGGGGCTTGTTTGACCATAAGCTCGATTCCATGGCCGGTCTCACGAGACGACAGGGAAGGAATAAACCGCTCAGACATTCCGCCTCCGGAGCATACGGAAGGGCGGGAGGGCCGCAACCGCGTCTTCCAGCCGCTCTACAGCCCCTTGAATCGCACCGCCTCGTGCACTTGGAGCCCGCCACCCACGCCGGGTGCCGGAGCTGCCATCGCGCGACGCATGCCGCATGCTATTCCGGAGCTGGACAGGCGTTGCTCCAGGCTGCGCCATCAATGGTTCCGTCGTTGCCATTTCCAGAAGAATCGAGCAGTACGGATGGGTTGCCGTCGAACGAATATTCCACCGCTGCCGGCACGCCTGCACCCGCTCCAGACCAGTATGAACCCAGCTGACTTGCACTGAGAGCTGTGTCCCAGAGGCTCATCTGCGCAATATTTCCAGAAAAATATTCGATGCCGCCTGTGGCTGTGGCGACCATCCCCATGTCCAAGTCATAGCTGGAGGTCAGGGAGGGCGAAACGCCACCCGTGCCCACCAGTGTCTCATCCACGTAGAACTCGACCGCGCCACCCGCCTTTGTGATCGCCAACCGGTACCAATGGTCCACTTCCGGCTCCCAGGCAGCGTGCACCTCTCCGGACCCGAACCAGAAGGAAAGATACCTCTGCCCGTCGACGCCTCTCAGGTAGAAGATCCATCCATCCCGGACATCCTCGTCCCACTCACCAATGACTCCTGCATTGTACTGCACCGTGGTCGACGCAATGGCTTCGTCTACCTTTATCCACGTCGCGATGGACATATCCGGAGCGGAGCCCAACACGTTCGAGGCGTTCACGGAATCGTCCACCCCATCAAATTCAAGGCTCCAGCAAACGCCACTGGTCTCCTCGCAATCAGACGATCCAGCACAGCCTTCGTCATCACAGTCCGTCAACCCGTCGCTGTCGTTGTCGACGCCATCCGCACACTCGCCCGCCCCATCGCCCTCGTAGGCGTCACAGCCCTCGAAGCCGGCGCAGTCTTCGTCTTCACAGTCCGTGAGTCCGTCGCCGTCGTTGTCGACACCATCGTCGCACTCACCGGCGTCACTGTCCTCGATGCCGTCACCACAGACCGGGTCTCCGATACAGTCCGGGTCGTCACAGTCGACCAGGCCATCGGCGTCGTTGTCGGCACCATCGCTGCACCCGCCAGGGGTGTTCGCCTCGGAGCAGTCTGGTGAGCCTGCGCAGTCGCTGTCGTTGCAGTCGAAGTCACCGTCAGAGTCGTTGTCCGCACCATCCGAGCACTCGCCGGGACTCGAGCCTTCGGTCGGGGTCGCCGAGCCGCTGCCGGCGTCACTGTCGCGAGCATTACCAGCGCCCTTGTCCACGCAGCCCTGCAGCGCGAAAAGGGCCGTGAGAGCGAGGGGAAACAGAGTCTTCGTGGTCGGCCTCATCGGGTCTCCGGTTCAGGTTTGACCATCGGTTGGATGGGACTTGAGCCATCCGCCGCGTCGGTACTTTACTGGCTCGCACCCACCTGGGGCAACTCGACCATTCGTCGCTCTCCGCCGGCGCACCACCCCCTGGAGATCACCCCTCCGACGCCGCACTCAAGCACAAAAACCACGTCGTGCCTCACCCTACACAGCGCCCTCCACGCACTCGCCGGATGCGCCCGCGCCTTCGGAGGCTTCGGACAACCCCGAAACCGAGACCGGGCTGCAAGCACCCCGTGAGCCGCACGCACACGTGGATGTATGCACCCCCAAGCCGGTGTGCAGCGAAGCTCAGAAGCCGTAGCCCAAGGTGAGCTGGAGGTTCGGCATCACGTTGCCGAACCTCCAGTTGTCGTTGAGGGCGTCGAGGTGTTCCTTGGTACCGTTTTCGACCGCCTCCACGGTGGTGCCGGTGGTGGAGATCATCCCGATGTCGAATCCAACGAGAACACCTTTCACGGGTCGATTCCCAACGCCAACCCCAGCGTATAAGGCCGCACTTTCGTTGTACTCCGCGATGTACTCGTTGCCTTGCTTGTCATCGAGTTCCAAGGTGATGTTGCCGACGACGACGCCAGCGACGACGCGGAACCAGTCAGCCTTCGTGGCCGGTCGGTGGCTCCAGAGGGCACCAGCCCAAGACATGCTGCTCTTCACCTCGTACTCGGTGTCGTCGATGGTGCTCGCCATCGTGAGCTCCGGTCCAAGGCCGACTGCGATGTTCCAGGAGCTCTTGTCGGCATGGTGGTGGGAAAAGTTCAGTGAGCCACCAAAGGGACTGACGCCGACCAGTACGCCGTAGTCTGCCCTCTCGTCGCCAGCGAAGGCCGCGGAGCCAACCACCGAACAAAACAAAACGACCGGAATCAAAGCCATGCGCATGAGCAGTCTCCACTGAGCCGGAGCAGTGAGACATCTCAAACGTCCCGAATTCCCACGACGTATCCGAAATTGACCGGATGCATAGAGAAAAACCTCAGCCCCCGATGGAAGACCCGGTGCCCGGCCAGGCCCGAGCCATTGGCCATCCGGCTTTGCTCCTACCTTGTCCGTGTCGCAAGTCGCTGCAACGCCAACCAATCGGCACCGGAAACACCATGCTCACTCACAAGACCCTCGTCATCTCCATGGCCCTGTTCTTCTCTACCGCCACAGCGGGCAGCTACCCCCACTCCCACCTCGCAGCGAGTGAGTACATCACGGAGGACAGCGACTACTGCCAGCAGCTCCTCGAGGAGATGTGGAGGGTGACCAATGAGTGCGAGATTGCCTTGGAAGAGAACTGGACCTGCGCGCAGGAAGACCCCTACACCCACTGGGAGCGCTGCTCCGGCTTCATGCTCAAGGTTCTCGACGACTGTGGCGCGAAGATTAGGCTCGACGAAAAGTACAGGGTGACCTGTTCCCAAATCTCCACGGAGTCCGTGAACAATCGAGATTTAGGCGCTTCGTGTGCAGCCTTCAGCACCCAGCCATCGCAGCATCAAGGCCCTCCCTCGACCAACGGTTGCTCGGGATGGTGGACGACGGGGAACCTGGCCCGGTGCGGCTCAGGGACAGGTTCCCCAGACGGGGCGGGGCTCAGTCCAGGAGTAGGAGGAGTAGTCGAAGTAAGCCGGCTCGCTGGAAAACTGACTCACACACCAGTCGCTCAGGTCTTGGTTGAAGGCGGTCGCATAGTAGAACATGTAGGCCATGTTCGTGGCGCTGCTCGTGTCCCAACCGCCGATGTCCTGGTTGAAGGCGGTGGCGCTCAAGAACATCCCGTACATGTTCGTGACGCTGCTCGTGTCCCAGCTGCCGATGTCTTGGTCGAATGCAGTGGCTTCGTTGAACATGTTGTTCATGACCGTAACGCTGCTCGTGTCCCAGCTGCCGATGTCCTGGTTGAAGGCGGTGGCGGTATCGAACATGGAGTTCATTTTTGAGACACTGCTCGTATTCCAGGTACCGATGTCCTGGTTGAAGGCGGTGGCGGTATCGAACATGGAGCTCATGTTTGAGACACTGCTCGTATTCCAGGTACCGATGTCCTGGTTGAAAGCAGTGGCCAGGTAGAACATGGAGCCCATGTCCGTGACGCTGCTCGTGTCCCAGCCGCCGATATCTTGGTCAAAAGCGATGGCGTATACGAACATTTCGTTCATGTTCGTGACGCTGCTTGTGTCCCAGCTGCTGATGTCCTGGTTGAAAGCCTCGGCGTATCCGAGCATGGCAAGCATGTTCGTGACGCTGCTCGTGTCCCAGCTACCGATGTCTTGGTTGAAAGCGGAGGCGTATAGGAACATGTCGCTCATGTCCGTGACGCTGCTCGTGTCCCAGCTGCCAATGTCTTGGTTGAAAGCGGAGGCGTCGGAAAACATGCCGCTCATGTCCACGGCGCCACTGGTACAGGCAGACGCCCAGTCTGTGGAGGCGAAGTCCAACCCTCCAAGCCCGCTCTCATCGTACTTGGTGTACGCCGTCGTCCCCACCACTCCTGTGGCGCCGACCGGTACGTCGGGGCAGAGCACCGTCACGCCATTGGAGTCCAGGAAGAAGCCGTCGCACTCCGGATCGCCCACTCTGCCCACGCTGCCATCGGTGTCGTCGCAGTCATCGGCGGTGAGCACGCCATCACAGTCGGCGTCGTCGACCACGGTTGTGGATTCTGGGTCACCGTCGTCGCAGTCATCAGCCGTCGCCACGCCATCGCAGTCGGCGTCGTCGGTCGGCATGCGGGCGTCCCTGTCATCGCAGTCGTCGGCGGTGACCACACCATCGCAGTCGGCGTCGTCGGCCACGACTGTGGACGCCGGGTCGCTGTCGTCGCAGTCATCGGCGGTAACCACGCCGTCGCAGTCGGCATCATTTGCCACTACGGTTGAACTGGGATCATCATCATCACAGTCGACCGAGCTCGAGTAGCCATCCCCATCATTGTCGGTCCCGCTCCCCCCGTCGCCGCCCGAGTCGCCGCCCGAGTCGCCGCCCGAGTCGCCGCCCGAGTCGCCGCCCGAGTCACCAATCGGGCTCTCCTCGTCCGGCGACTCTTTGCCTCCACACCCTGTGGCGAACAGGAGTTCGGTTGCGATCACGACGATGGTTGCATTCAGGGCCAACAGACGGCGAGACATGGACTACTCGATTCGGGTGAAGCGGTGGCTCTCGTCGCAGGCTGCGAACGCATGGACCAAGAGACGCAGAGGAAGGTACCACGCCGCCATGGCCGTTCCGCTGCGGCGGTCCCGCATGCCGAGGGACCGCATGGTGGCTTGGGGCGAGTCCACGGTTGAGGTTGCTGAGAGCCCGTGCCGACCGCGATGGGGGTGCGGACCAGTGCGAACCCCGCTTTCGGCAACCCGCGGGCACAGTCTCGCGGACTCCCTGCGAAAGGGCGCCAAGGACCGGGGCACGACTGAATCATCTTTGCAGCATCCCTGCAACACGCCGACCGGGCAAGTTGGTGTGGCCAGCGCGGCGGACCCGCCGTCGGCACCGGACTCCGGATGCGCCATGCCCCGGCGTCTCTTGTCGTCCAGCCCTGACCCCCAGTCCGAGACTCCCATGACCACCACCCGCCGCTCGCTCCGCACCGCGCTCACCCTGCTGGCCACCCTCGCCCTGGGCCTCAGCACCCCCGCAGGGGCCGGCAAAAGGAAAAAGAAACAGGAGGCCGCGGCCGCCGCAGAAGCCGCGGCCGCCACAAAAGCCGCGACCGAGTCAGTGGAGATCGTGCTTCCCTGCGACTGGACCAAAGGCTCGGCGTATACCTACACTACACGGCACCACCGGTCCGACCCCCAGAAACCCTACCTGGAGAAGATGGAGACCGAGAACCGGGTCACCGTGACCGTCACTGGCTCGGGCAACCCCGCCCGGTTCCGCTACGCCCTCTCCAACCCCTCGGTGCGTGGCCCCGAGACGATGGCAGCCCCAGTCCAGGCCGCCCTCGAGGCGCAGCTGTCCGCCAAGCCCGACCTCGACCTCCGCATGGAAGACGGCACGGTTGTCGCGGTGGAGAACTTCCAGGAGGTCGCGGACGCCACCTGGGCCTTCCTCCAGCCGAGCCTCGAGGCGAAGGGAGCGTCGCCAGCCGCCCTGGCCCAGACTGAGCAGATGATCCGCAGCCCAGCGACCGGCATGCCCATCCAGCTCCAGGAGCCCGCTCCACTCTTTCTTATGCACTGCATGGCCATGACCGTGGGAGAGGTCATCGAGTACGAGGACCCGAAACCCAACCCTCTCGGTGGTCCGCCCATCCCCGGCTTCTCCCGCATCACCCTCACCGCCCACGACGCTGCAGCACAGCAGGTCACCTTCGAGACCCTCACCCGATCCCAACCCGGCGCGATCGAGAGCATCCTTGAGGGGGCGCGGCAAAAGGCGGTCAGTATGGGGCTGTCCGATGAGGATGTCGCGGCAACGCTGGAGAAAGCGCGCGCCGCGATGGGCAATGTCGACGCCATCAGCACCAGCCGGTTCGTGTACTCAACGGCAGACGGCTTCCCCGACTTCATCGAGAGCCAGCAGCAGCTCACATCCGGTACGGTATCGCAGGTCAACACCCGATCGTGGACCCGCACAGCGACGGATAGCGCAGGCGAATAGCCCGAGGCTTCGCCGGGTCGGGACCCGAATCAGGCCACCATCCACCAGACGCGATCGGAGCACTCGATTCCTGCCATCGTCCCCTTCGCGTGTCGGCTCCGGCAGTGCGTCAGGTCAGCCCGGCGAGGAACGCTTCAGCCGCGGCCGTGCTCGGGTCGTTGGGCTCGCCAAAGCCGATGGCGAGCGAGTCGTGGGTCTCGTCTTCGTCGTGGAAGGTCTCGACCGTGTACCCCCCGGTAAAGAGGGCTTCGGCGTAGTTTTCGGCAGTGCGGTACACAATGTCGCCATGGGAGCCGGTGCGCGAACGTGGTCCGACCGACACGAGGAGCGCGGGCGCAGTGGGGGTAGCGATGAACGCAATCGGAGATGCCGAGCGCTGCTCGGACTCAGTGCTGCCAAAGAGATGTTCGATCAGCGGAATGTTCTCCTCGACGTCGCTGTCGACCATCAGGTCGAGCGCGTAGGGCACGTCGTAGGCGTGCACATCGAGGGAGATGGTGGCCCGGACAGCATCAGCTGAGGTGCCAGCCTCGGTCAGGTAGCCCGCATCGGCACCGAGCAGCGCGACCAGGTGGGCACCCGAGGAGAATCCGACAAGCACGGCCAGCTCGCTGGCGATTCCAAGCGCAGACCCTTCCGCCATCAGCCAGGACACCGCGTGGGCGATGTCGTGTGCCTGGTCTTTCGGTCCCACCTCGAGGAGTGAACCGTACGGCGTGGCCAGCCGAAAGTTCACCGCTGCCACCGTGTACCCGCGGTCGGTCCACCAGGGAACGCAGGCGGGCGCGGCCAGCTCAAAGTTGGTCTTGTCGCCGCCCACTCAGCTTCCACCATGCACCAGCACGACGAGCGGACGCGCAATGTCGTCGTCGAACCGGAACAGATCGATAGTGGCCAAATCTGTGTCGACGCCGTCTGGCAAGGTATACGCAAGGTCGGCCAACTTGAGCACATCCGCGGTCGCTTCGCCGTCACCGGAGTCGGAGTCGGAGGTGGTGCCTTCAATGGTGGCCAGATCATCGCTGAGAACGGATTCTTCGGCTTCTTTCGCATCACTGGGCCCACAGCCGCAGATCGTGATGGCGAGTGCAGCGACGAACCGGAGCGGTGGGGACAGGAACATGTGAGCTCGCGCGGGAACAGATGCTGGGAACCGTTGGCGCACGGAACATCCATGCCTGATGGGGTCAGGACCTGGAACCACCTTCACTCGGAAAACCTACATTACGCCAGGCCGACTGCGGAACAAACAGCAGCGCATCGGATTCGCTGCTTGCCTTCTTCGTTGACCCGTCAGACCGTGATGTCCAGCACCTCGCTCGGCAGCCGCTACGGGCGCGCTCGAGGGTGTCGGAGCCCGCCGCCCCGGACTCCGCTTGCGAAGGATCGGGGGGCGGCTCTGCCTTGGGTGCGGCGCGGGGTGGTTTTTGGCCTTGAGAGAGGTGCCAGAGGGGTGATTGTTGGGCGTGGGTGCGCCGGTGAGCGCCACAGGTCCTTCCAAAGGGCCCACTAAAGTGGGGATAGACCCGCAAAGACCAACTCTGCCAGCACCACCAGCGAGACTTCTCCCGCGATGTTTCTGAGTGCCTGAATGTCGGTGCGGACTCCGGAGAGCACCGCCTGCGCCTCTTCGAGCTGGCGGAGCGCGAATTCGCCGGCATTGGCCATACTCTCCTGGGTCTGCTTGGACCCAAGCGTTCCCAGCGGCGCAAGAGTCTGCACCGCGTCGTGCACGGCCGTGTAGGTCGTTGTCAGCGAGTCGATCTTCCGCATCACCGTGCCAGACTCCATCTGAAGATCGATGTGTCCGTCGTCGCCGATCAGCCGTGCACCCAGCTCGACCAGACTTTCCAGCGCGGAATTCAGCTTCTCGCGTAGCTTGACCAGTCGATCCACGATCTGATCCTGGTCGAGGTGCTGTTCCTTGGTCCAGAAGCGTAGGAAGGTCTCCTGGACCACTTGAGGCTCGTTGGTCCTGGCGTAGTTCTCGAACTCTTCCGTCTTGAGCAGGAGGGTCTTCAGTCCCGAGAATGCGGTCTGAAACTTCATCTGCAGCAGAGCCGTCGCCGACCCGTGCTGGCGGTGGTGCTCGCGCAGATGTGCGTGATCATTCGAGAAGTCCATGAGCCCGCGGGCCGTTGCCGTGAGCACTCCGACCGGGTTTCCCTGCAGCGCCGCCACCGACGCGTCTTCCAGGAACACACGAAGCTCCCGAATGAACTTGCCGTTGTGGTTCACAAGGTCGCCGCGGTTCCAGTCGTCGAGCGCCTCGGTAAGCGCCTTGGCCCGGGTCTCGAGGCTCGTTGCCTCCTTCGCGATCATCCCCACGACATCGTGCAGCGCGGCCATCAATCGAATGTATCCGGTGATGTCCAGTCCACCCGACACCGCCAGTGTGGCCACTGCGGTCGTTGCTTTGAGGGCTGCACTGGCAGAGCGGACCTTTTGAGTGGACCGCACCGCTTTGTGGGAGGCCATCGCATCGACCATGGCACGGGTGAGTCCGTCTGCCTGCGCCTCCACTTCCACGGCCAAGTCCATCTGCTCGCGGGCACTGAGATCCTCAAAGCGCACGGTTCCATGGGTGTCGCGGAGCGTTCGCTGGACGAAGGAAGCCAGGGGCGACTGCAGCAGGTTCAGGGTTGCCTCACGCTGCTCCCTGGTCTGCTCGACGCCCTGTGTCGGGTCCCCGATGGACTCCAGCCGCTCAGAGGGAATGTCGATCGAGCCAAGGCCCGGCACCGGTACCGGG
>CAJWOS010000129.1 GCA_913044235.1 uncultured Pseudomonadota bacterium | reverse complement strand
GCGATCGGCCGCAGCCGCGCGTACTCGCCGTCGCCGACGACGAAGAGCACGTCGGGCAGCTGCATGTAGTTGCACAGGCAGTGCGCGGCGCACGCGGCCGAGAGGTGGCCGGTGCGCAGGAAGAGGAAGCCCGAGTACGCGCCGAAGACCGACGTGTACGCGAACTGGAAGAGCGTCGCCTGGAGCGCGAGCGCCCACGGCCAGCCCGCGCGGAGCTTCTCGAGCAGCGTCGAGCCGTGCGCTTTGAGGAAGGAGCCAACCTCGGCGGTCAAGACGGCTCGGAATGGCAGCAGCAGGAAGTCCCTGGCGGTGCGCCCGGCGCCGTACTTCTCGAGGTACTGGAAGGTGAGGTCGCCCGGCGGAGCGCCTGTGGGAAGCGAGCCCCAGCCCAAGTACGGGAAGAAGGGATGCAGACCGTCGAGCCCGTTTCGAACCCACCACGGCCCCACGCATGCAAGCGCCAGCAGGCCGGTGAGGATGCGGGTCTTCCAGGGGAGCCCAGCAACGAGCCAGATGCCTGTGATGGCACCGGCTGCGGTGTACTTGAACGAGAGTGCCGCGCCGGCACAAGCCACCATGGCGATGGGTTGTGCGGCGAGTGCGGCGGCAGCAGTCGCCAGAACCGCAAGCGACACCGGAAGATTGTTCGCAGCGAGGCCTGTCTCGTGCAGAAAGGAGTAGCTTCCCAGCAGCACACTCCCCGAAAGAGCGATGGCAAGGGTCGCACGGTCTGGAGCGATTCGGCGGATGAGGTCGTCGAGACCGAGCAGGATCCCGGCGGCGCAGGCCGTCGACAGGAGCCTTGGGGCGGTGTCGGTGCCCCAGGCCAGCAACGGAGCGTAGAGCATCGAGAGCAGCTGGGGGCGGCTCCCGTCCGGATGCAGGACTCCACCAAGGAGGCGGCCTTCCCGCAGGAACCGGCCGGGCAGTGCGAGGTGTTGATACAGCTCATCGGTATCGATCGGCGGGGCGGCTGCATCGATCCCACCCACAATCACCACAACGCCCACCATGCACCACGTGATGGTGTGGGGAGAGGGAAGCCGGATGGACGGGCGGGCCACCCAGCCTGCGGCCAGGATCAATCCGGGAAGGAGTGCAGTGTAGGGACCGAGCCATCCCGCCTGGGCGATCGGAAGCGCAAGGAGGCCCCACGTCAACCAGCCGGTGATCCATGCGGCCAGCCAGTTCACCGGAGCAGCGCCTTCAGGAGACGGCAGGCGGCGGCGGAGGATCTGCAGAATGGTCGCGCCTCCACCCAGGCAGGCGACGCCCTGGGCAGCCAGGACCGTGGATGCTTGGAGCACCCGTGCGAGGGCGCTCCACTGGAGGGATCCCATCGGGTCGGTGCGCAGAACCGCTCCCGCGAGCAGACAGGCCAGCACGCCAAACCCGATGGTGAGTGCTCGGTTCATGGGGCGGTCAGCAGCCATGTGTGCTCGTCGGAGCGGTACAACAGCCATGGCCCAGAGCGAGACGGATACAGCTGGTGGCCAGGGCCTTCGGCACGCAGGCCGTCCGAGCAGACGATGTCAATGTCTGCGCGCGACTCCGTTTGACCAGAGGGAGGGCGGCGCTCCTCCCAGCAGACCACTCCCTCCGAGAGCGTCGGAGGTGCGTGAAAGCCGGTGTCTGCGGGGAGGGTGCGGTGTGTGTCGGTCGGGGGGTCCCAGAGGTGAATGCCACCGGGCTCCACCCAGGCCAGAGAGCGACCATCGGAGACCACGTGTCGCTGGAAGCCGGGACCTTGGGCCAGGGGGCGAGCCGGTTCCGGTGGCTCGAAGACCCGCATCCACACATTTTCATCTCCGTCTGCCGTGCGTTCTACCCAGGCAACGATCGGCCAGGCGAGGGCTGGAGCGTACCAACCAGAAGCGGCGGTGCGGAAGGGGTGGCGCACCCGCTGGTCGTGAGCGAGCGCCTCAACCTGGTCTTCCAGGATGGCTGCGAAGTGGGTGGCGGACGTAGCTGGGGGAGCCACGGGCACGGACGGCAGTCGGGTCGCACTGCTGCGGTCCACCGCGCCCCGAGCGTCGAGGTCCACCACACGAGTGCGGTGCGCAACCTCAACGAGCACGGCAGAGCCCGGCCCGATACCGGCAGATACGGCGGTGAAGCGAGGGTCGAGCGGCGGCGAGATGGTGACTTCTCGTCCGTCTGTGACCCGCACGGCACGGTCGACCTGGCCTCCCCGCACACATCCGAGCGCCCATGCGCCCGCCATCTGTGGAAAGCGTCGGTCTGCACACGCGCCATCGAGCACATACAAGGGCACGGCCACGCCCGGCCGACCGAGTGTGGCCCCTACAGCCGGGGCCCGCGTTCCTGCCATGAACAGGAGTGCCGCGGCGGCCACGAGCCGGCCTGCGCTGGAAGCGTGGGTACTCAGCCCGAGCCGGTGGTGCTGGTCGTGCCTGAGGCCTCTTCCACGCCGCAGCAGGTGCTCGTGTAGGTCACGATATCTGTGACCGTCTCGCCGACACAATCGGTAACGGTGAGCTGGAACTCGTAGACGTAGTCTTCGCAGGCACCCGGCTCGGTGGGCTCCGCTTCGGTGAGCCTGACGGTGGTGGTGAGCGAGGTCGGGTCGGCAATCTCGGCGTCGCCGGACAGCACCTCCCACTGGATCGTGAGCGGGTCACCGTCGGCATCGTTCGCGGCCGCGTCATCTCCGAGAGCGACGGTCTGGTCGAGGCACTCGTCGCAGCGGTACGTGTAGCCGCTCTCCGCACACTCCGCCTCGCCGGCGTCGATGGACTTGTTTGCTCCCGCTTCGATCGCCGGTGGTGTGTTGTAGCTGCGCTCGGCGACCGCCACGGTGAGCGTCTCGACATCTGACCATGTGTTGCCGTCGGAGACTGTGAGACCCAGGAGATAGTCGCCCCCGACGTCGGGGAAGAATGTGGTCACGGCCGCGGTCGGTTCCGCGATGCTGGCATCGGTGGCCTGTGACTGCGGGGGCGTGCTGACCACAGACCACTGGTAGGACAGGGGCTCGCCATTCGGGTCGAACGAGCCGCTGCCGTCGAGTGGCACCATCGTGCAGTCTGCCGCATCGGAGATGTCGTCGCCGGGCAGGGGAACGGGCTCACCGGGGACATCGGACACAACCCGTACGATGGCTGTGTCGGGAGACGATGAAACCACCCCGTTGTTCACCACAAGCGCTGCGACATACACGCCGCCGAGGTCGGGCGTGAAGGTGGTTACATCGCCGGTAGGCGTATCGACCGCGGTAAGTGTGGAACCGTTCGGAATCGAGGCGAAGCTCCACTGGTAGGTGAGCGGACGACTGTGGGGGTCGTGGCTGCGGGTGCCGTCGAGCGTCATCAGGTCGCCCACGGCGCCGGAAAGCTCTGGGCCAGCGTCGGCGATGGGTGCGGTTCCGTCATTGACGGTGACAATCACGTAGTCGGCCGATGATGCGTTGCCCTTGACGTCTTCCACCCAGAGGCTCACCACATAGGTACCGGGTGCGTCGGGCATGAAGGACGTGGTGGGCTCCACGGTGTTGTTGTTCACCATGGTCCAGGTGTCTGTACCAAACACAGAACCGACGGGCGCCGTGTCGAAGCCCCAGTGAAACAGGATGGCATCGCCATCGGGGTCGTAGGAGCCCGCACCGTTCAGCTGAACGGGGATGTCGGCGTCCTGCACGATGTTGTCGCCTGCATTCGCAACCGGCGGGCTGTTCGACGTCTTCTCGAGCAGCGAGGTTTCACTGTCCTGACAGCCCGCCGCCATCGCGACTCCGGCGACGAGTATGAGGGTGTTCCGCATGGTGCAAGCTCCGGGGGTGCAGCTGGGCGCTCAGGGACGCTGACCGGTGCATTGGAAGGTGACGTTCAGTGTGTCGACGTCGGACTGCTCGCAGTCGGCGACCTCGAGGTCGATCTCGTACACAACGGTGTTGGTGACACCGTACTCCGCCGGCTGATCGGGAAGGAAGAGGTCGGTGATCGCACTATAGCGGTTGCTGAACGTGACCGAGCCGGTGGACTCCGACCATGTGTACGCGTGGGCATCACCGTCGGGGTCGAAGCTGGCAGAGCCGTCCAGCTCGATATCGGTTCCGCGACAGTCCGGACAGTTCCAGACGTACGACGTGCTCTCGCAGTCGACTTCTTTTTCGATAGAGACGTCGTCACCGGCATTGGCTTCCGGTGGGTTGTTGGTGGCGTCACCGTCGACCACAAACACGACGAGGTCGGGGGGCGACCACTCGTAGCCATCGTAGACTTCGAGCTGGAAGATGTAGGTGCCGACCACATCCCACGTGAACTTGGCGGAAGGGGACGTGGCATCGTCAAAGCTGTATTCGTCGGCGGTACTCTCGGCGGGCAGCCGAGCGATGCTCCACTGATAGGTGAGCGGGTCGGAGTCGGGATCGTAGCTGCCCCAGCCGTTCAGCTCGAACGGGTTGTCGGCACAGACGCCAAAGTCCTGGTTGTCTCCAGCGTCGGCGACCGGTGCCTCGTCGTCGTCGCGCACCTCGGCGTAGCAGATGGCCGGCTCGCTGTACTGGATGCCGTCCGACACCACGAGGCTCACGCTGTAGACGCCGTCGCAGTCGGGCACGATGGTGGGGCTCGGTCCGCCCGAGTTGTAGATGTTGTCGGTCTCAAGCTCGGAACAGGTTGGCTTGCTTGAAAGCGACCAGTTGTACTCCAAGCGCGCGCCCTCGGGATCGGAGCTGGCAGCGGCATCGAAGGTGAAGGTCTCACCCAGCTCGCCGGAGAGATTGGTGCCACAGTGGGCCACCGGTGAGTCGTCGCCCACGCCTACGCGGACCACAAGGTAGTCGGGCGCGCTGTCGCCGGCCGGATCGGACACCGTGAGGGCGAGGGTGTAGTCGCCCGGCACGTCGGGGACGAAGTTTGGTGTGACTGCCGTAGAGGTGCGGTTGTCGGAGAGGGCGCTGACATCGACGCTGGAGTCGGTCGGGATGGTCTCGAAGGTCCAGCCAAACGTGCGGGTGGCTGCGGCATGGTCTGCGCAGAAGGTGCTCGCACTGCCATCCAGTACCGCGGGCTCGCCCACAGACACGTTTACGTCGTCGCCGGCCCGCGCGACTGGCGCGTCGCATGGTGTGGCCGTGTCTCCAGCCGCATCCTTGTCGGGCTCACACGCCGTGTGGAGCGCGATGATCCCAAGGAGGGTGAGTCGACGTGAATGTGCGAGTGAGGCGGGCCATCGCATCAGAGAATCTCCTGGGACACCGGGCTCGGGCAGCGCTGCTGAGGTGGAATCGGCAGAGGGGCGGGCCGCAGTGCAACCGCGGGGCGGATTGAGAGTGAAGTGTACGGAACTGGGCTGGGGATCGTCAATCGGTCGGGCGCAACTTGTTGCGGTTTGTCGCAACCGATCTGACCGACCGGTAAGCCTCCGGTGAAGGAGCGTGACCGAAAGGACCGCCAGCATGCCGGAGGTGGGAACCTCGCCGGTGATGGTTGGCTGTGGTTGGAACCCGGCCGATTCCGGGGGACGATAGCGCCAGAAAATCCAAGCGTCGCGCACTTTTTGCAGGAATCGCTCTGGGTGCACGGGTTGCCCCGCGGCGCCTGGCGATTAAACGCGCCAGGCCGACGTGCCATCGAGCGCGTTCCGGCTCAACGAAGCGGAGAGTGGGCCATGGGATGGTTGGACTGGTTGACGGGTGGCGAAGACGGTCAAGTCAAGCGCCACGTCAAGAGAATCCGGAACCTCAATGCGCAGGCGGAAGACCGGATCTCCAGCGCGCATTGGCTCGCAGAGCTGGGTACCGAGGAAGCGGTGATCGGCATGCTCGGTCGTTTTTCGATCAACTACGAGCACCGGATGAAGGATACCGAAGAAAAGAATTTGGTCACAGATCTGCTCCGCGGACTCGGTCGAGACAAGCTCGGCAAGCCCATCCGCGCCTGGTGTCGCAAGAATGAGGCGTTCGCCCGTCCGCTGTCGCTGGTGCACGACCTGGAAGGCAAGTCGGCCGCCGTCGACATCCTCCTCGACATGCTCGGGCGGGAGGTCGACCCATTCAAGACGGAAAAGAAGCGCCAGATTCTCATCAAGCTGTCGGATTACATCGACGACCGCATCTGTGAGCGGGTGCCGGCCTGTTTGGAAGACTTCGACGAAGGCATTCGCTACGCGGCTGCCGAAGCTCTGATCGCACAAGACGACGCCAACATCCGAGTCGACCTCGCCCGTGCGCTTGCACGTCGCGACGAGGAGTCCAACCGGTTGCGGGTGCGCATCGCCGAGGCGTTCCACAAGCGGGGCTGGCAGCTCGGTGAGTATGCCGAAGCCATCGGTGAGCGGCCCCCAGTGGGCTGGACCGTGACAGGCAGCGAGATGCGCCCGAACTGAGTACGTCACCCCCAAGTGGCCTGCGGGTGCCGTTGCAGACCCTCGACGGGGCTGAGTCCGCGCAGGCCGAGCTCCCGGTGGACCTCAGGCCGTTGGTGGATTTGGTGCACTGCGCCGACGTGGATCGAAGCGTGGTGCCTCAGAACGCGTAGAGCTCTTCGTCGTAGCAGGCGCCGTCTTCGATGGCGCGGCAGGTCTTGTCCATCGCGCACTGCTTGTACTCCCGGAATGCGTCCCGGAGCTCCGGGTCTTCCCACTGCTCGTACAAAGCCTCCTGCTGTTCGCAGGCAACCTCACACTCTTCCTTGCTCAGCCGTGGGGTGTCGAGTCCGCAGTTTACGAGCTTTTCGCACACGCGGCTGCAGGGCGGGTTGCACGCGGGAAGGACTGCTGCAAGCGTGAATAGAGCGGCGATGGTGGAGTACGAGCGCATGGCGCCTTCGGAAGTCGGTGGCATTTGCCCGGCCGCTGGGGGCGAGCGGACGGAGCACGGGAGGTGAGGGGCGCCTGACCGACGGCATCTCGGTGATAACCGTCGGTGCGACCGCAAGGGCTGACGGTCTACAGGCCGATGCCCCAGCAGTAGCCCTCGTCGAGGAAGTCACAGGCGGTCTCTTCGACGCAGTCCATCCACATGGCGCACTCTTCGTCGTTTTCCACGACTGAGGACTCGTTGTCCATGCTCGGTGGCATCTTTTCGGCGGGGTTGTAGTCTGGATCCGCTTCACCGGGCTTTGTGAGCGCGGTCTCGCACCGCTCTTCACAGGTGCCGATGAGCTCTTCACGCTCCACACCGGGACGCTGGATGTCGCACTCGTTTTGCGAATACAGCTTCGTGCAGGTGCTCTGACAGTCTGGCCCGCAGCCGACGGCGCTCACGCCGAGCGTGGCCGATGCCGCGAGGGTGAGGAGAGGACGCACCCAACGGGGTTGGGGGGCGCTGGAGGCCTTCGTCGATGCGACGAGGGTGCGGTAGAGCGACATGGGGGGCTCCCACGGGTCAAGAACAGAACAGCAGGGTAATGCTGGCTCGGTGCTGGAGCAACGGCCTGAGTCCGTTCCGACAGCGCAAATCCATCGCAAGCCATTGTGAACGCCTCCGGTTCTCGCTCCCGATCGACCATTTTATGCCGCTGCATATTCTTCAAGTTGCGCCGTATTTCCCCCCAACATGGGCGTTTGGGGGCATACCCCGCGTGGTCGACGGGCTGTCTCGGGCCCTGGTGGAGCTCGGTGAGACGGTCTCTGTGCTCACCACGGATGTGCTCGGCCCTGACCGTCGCGTGATGCTGCCCCAGGTGCGCGATCATCACGGCGTCATGGTGGGGACGGCCCGCAACCTCTCCAACCGACTCGCCAATTCCCACCAGCTGTTTCTGCCCACGAATGCGGGCTCGGTTTTGCAGGCGTTGCTGGCGTCTCGTGCACCGGTGGATGTGGTCCACTTGCACGGGCACCGGCACCTGTTGAACAATGTCGCGCTGCGCTGGGCACAAGCCCGGGGGATTCCGGTTGTGCTCACAGCGAACGGCACCCTACGCCGCCATGAACGCAAAGTGGGCGTCAAGTTGTTGTGGGACGGCCTGATTGCGGGACACATTCCGGGCGCGGTGCAGTGCTGCGTCGCCGTGAGCGCGGCGGATGCCGCTGACCATCACCATGCGGGCATCTCGCCGGAGCGAGTGGTTCGAATTCCCAACGGGCTCGATCTGGCCGAGTTTGCGCCGCTTCCCGAGCGCGGTGTGTTCCGCGCGGCCCATGGCCTCGGCGATGGACCACTGGTGGCCTACCTCGGTCAGGTTTCCCCACGGAAAGGGGTGGATCTGCTTGTGCGGGCGTTTGCGGGCGGCGGCCCGCATGGAAGCCAGCTTGTTGTGGCGGGCAACGACATGGGGGGCATGGAGCGAGCGCGGCAGGAGGCGTCCGACGCTGTTCGGTTTGTGGGTCTGCTGCCGGGTCGACAGCGACTGGAGCTCCTCGCCGATGCGGATGTGCTCGTGTATGCCACGACGGCAGAGGTTTTCGGGCTCGTTCCCTTTGAAGGACTGCTGTGCGGTGCGCCGGTAGTGGTGGCCGACGACTGTGGATGCGGAGAGATCATCAGCGAGGCGGGTGCTGGCCTTTTGGTGCGCTACGGCGACGTGGATGCCTTGCGCGCTCGGATTTCGACGCTCCTCGCGGACCGAGTGGCCGCCCGCGCAATGGTACGCCGGGGCCGGTCCTACATCGAGCGCCACTTGGGCTTTCCAACCGTCGCGCAACAGCACCGTGCACTGTATGCGCGGCTGGTCGACACTGCATCCCGAGGCCAGGGGAAGGTAGAGTCTTCGCATGCCTGAATCTTCCCGCCTGTCCGGGCTCCAACAGCGTCGCCTTGCGTGGCTGGTTCTCGCCGCGATCGTCTGTCTGCCCTACCTCGTGTCGCTGGACGGGCCCTTTGTCTATGACGACAAGGTGGAGGTCTCGGGCAACCGAGCGATCCGGGTGTTTGAAAACTGGCGAGCGGTGCTGGGCTACAACATCTCTCGTCCGCTGCTGGTCCTCAGCTATGCATTCGACTGGCAGCGAGCGGGCCTCGACCCGCGCTCCTACCACATCACGAGCTTGTTCCTTCACGTGCTCACGCTCGGCGGGGCCATCTTCCTGGCCGACGCCCTCGGACGCCTGTTCGGGCTCACACGACCCTTGCTTCGGGCCACCCTCGCCACCGCTCTCTGGGCACTGCATCCCATGGGGGCCGAGTCGGTTGCCTACGTCACGGGTCGCTCGGAGGTGTTGTGCGCGGGCTTCGTCTTTCTGTCTCTGGGTGCCCACGTCGAAGCCCTCCTCGCGGAGCGACGCGGTGGATGGAGCGTGGGGTGGCGGGCCCTCGCACTGGTGGGATTCGCGGCGGGAGCGTTGTCGAAAGAAGTGGCTGTGATGGTTCCCTTCGCCCAGGTGGTGCTCGAGATGGCTGCTGGAGGCAGCTGGAGAAAGGTCCGCTGGCAGGGGTTCTTGCCGGTGGCGATGCTTGTGACAGGGGCCGCTGGGCTCCGCTGGAGCACGCTCCCCGAAGGGGCCACCCTCGCAGAGCTGATTCCGCACGAGGTCGAGCGCTCACTCGCTGAGCAGCTCACCACGTCGGCCGAGGTCTGGCTGCACTATGCGCGGCTGTGGGTACTGCCGTTGGGCCAGACACTCTTTCACGACCAGCCCGTGGTCTCGCCGAGTGAGATCCGCGGTCTTGGGGCCATCGCGGGTTGGGGACTGATGGTCGCTGGGGCGGGGCTGGTCTACCGCCGTTCGCCGCTGGCGGGTGCGTTGTTGGCTTGCGCTGGACTCTTTTTGATTCCCAGCACGTCGATTGCGCGTCTCAAGGAGCCCATGGCGGAGCACCGGGCCTACCAGACTGGATTTTACCTCCTCTTCGCCGCTATTTCGGTGATTCCCGACCGGTGGGGCGCAGACCGTCGCGTACAAGGAGCGGCGTGCGCGCTGCTGGTCGCGCTGGGCCTGTCGACCGCGTACCGAGCGTCGGTGTGGTCCAGTGAGGTGTCGCTGTGGCGAGAAGCTGTGGCCCGCACCCCCGACAGTGCAGATGCGTGGTTTGGTCTGGGGGATGCCCATCGCTTCGCGAGCGACTGTACCGCTGCGGCGCCGGCCTACTCCAGGGCGCTTGAGCTCGCCGACTCGGGACGACGGGTGTCGGTGGCTCGCCGGTTGGACGCGATGAACAACCTGGGGATTTGTCGTGCGCAGTTGGGCGACGCCACTGCAGCACGACGGGCATGGCTCCGCGCTCTCGAGCTGCGGCCCTCGTACTGCCGTGCCCACACAAACCTGGGCTCGCTGGCCTACCGGCAACGAAACTGGGAAGCTGCCATGGTCGAGCTTCGGAGCGCGCTGGCGTACTGCCCGAACAACCCCACCGCGCACTGGCTGGTTGGGAACCTGTATTACGGTCCCCTCCGGGATCCGCAAAAGGCGCTCGTGCACTATCAGGCGCTGGTGCAAATCGCGCCGCAGTTTGACTTTGCACCCGAGGCGAAAGAGCGAATCCTGGAGCTCACCTGGTGAGCGTCACTGCGGCTGCATGCGCACCATCGTGTGAAATTCGCCATTTTCGCCGAAAGCATCCACGCTGTCGGGAAGGCGTGCCCGCAAGGCACTGTTGTAGGCGTCTCCCACTTGGAGCACATCGCCGCCGACCCGCTGGTGGTCCACTGCGCTTACTACGCAGTCGATGGGTGCGGCGTCCAGCTGGGCGGCGAGCGTGGCGTAGGGCGTGTGCCAGAGCGGCAGATGCAGAGTGGCGTTGTATGCACGAGCCACCGGGCCGAGGTTGACCTCCCGCCAGTGCCGAATGTGCTCGAGGTGCAGGTCACCGAACACCAGTCGGGTGATGCTGCATCGGCGGGAGAGCAGTCCCAGTGCGAGGGCCAGGCGGGTGGTGTAGTCGGGCCCCGGCTGCAGCGGGACCAACAAGAGCGGCAGGCCGAGCGCTTCGCGCTGTTCAATGATTTGCTTGATGTGAATCTGCTGTTGAGCCACGATCTCAGACCGGTCTTCGAACGTAGTCAGGAGCACTACCGGTCGAGCCTGTGCGGCTTGAAGCGCTTGAAGCGCGAGGTAGCTGTCCTTGCCACCGCTCCAGAAGAGCACATCATGGCCGCAGTCGGGCACGCTACCCAGCAGGAAAGGGTCTCTGGGCTTGCCTCGTCGATGGGCCGGAACATCCGAGTGACCGTAGGGGCAGTGGCGACAGCCGAAGCCACAGCAGCTTCCGCGTGCTTCGTGGGCGAGGGCTGTGAAGACACGGTACCCGGACTCGGGATCCCGATACGTTCGGTTGCCTGCGGAGCAGGCAGCTTGATGTAGGGCATCGTAGGCAGACATGGACTCGGTGGCGACGAAGCGTTTGGGTTTCGCTCGACCGCATAGGCCTATCTCTTTTGTACGTGCAGGGTACGGCTCAGAGTCGTGTTGGCGGGCTTGGGCCGCTCGGTTGCTCGCACCGGTTGACGTGCCGTCTGCAGCCAAGTGATCGTGGGAAGGAGCCCGGTCGACATCTGGTGAGGCAGAACGCTCAGCTGGCCCACATCCACTGTCCGAGTCCGCGCACGAGTCGGAAGCCCTCGTCGATACTGCCGCTCGCGCGTGCGTCGCGGGCGAGACGCCAGATGGGGCCTGGGCGAAGGTAGAACTGGGTCCAGGCATCGCGCAGCAGTCGCCCCAGAGTGTGCGGATCCAGCTCTGTCACGGTGGCCCGCACCTGGTCGGCATCTACGGGATTCGTGACCGATCCAGAGCTTTCAAACTGGGCGAACAGTGGTGTGCCCGGCATCGCTACGAGGGTGCTGAACTGCACGTAGTCGGCGCGAATGTCGCGACAGAATCGGATGGTCCGGCGCACGTCGGCCACCGACTCTCCGGGGGCGCCCAAGATGATGTAGGCCAGCGACCGAATGCCCGCAGCGCGGGTGGCGGCGAAGGCCGATGGGGCTTGACTCACGGTGACGTCTTTGCGGAGGAGGTCGAGGGTGGACTGGTTGCCACTCTCCACTCCGTACGCGATGGTGCGACATCCGGCCCGCCGCATGAGCCTCAGCAGCGGGAGGTCTACGCCGTCCACGCGGCCTTCGCACTTCCACTCGATGTCGAGACCGCGGCGCAAGATCTCCTCACAGATCTGCACCACTCGACTTCTTCGCAGCGTGAAGTTGTCGTCGTAAAAGTTCACAAAGCCCACGTTGTGGTGTCGCACCAGTGCCTCAAGCTCGTCCACCACATCGCCGGCCTCCCGTGCGCGCCAGCGGCTTCCGCTCACGCTCTTGTCGCAAAACGTGCAGTGAAAGGGGCATCCACGGCTGGTGATCATGGTGGCGAAACCGGGCCGGGTCGCAAAGAGGTAGCGATAGCGGCCCATGGGCAGGAGGCTGCGGGCCGGCAGCGCGATGCGTGCGATGTCCGGGTCGGGGGCATCGACGAAGTCATGGCCTGGAGCCAGCACGCCCGGTGGCGGAGCACCATCTCCGCGGGACAGCCAAGCGAGGAGCTTTGGAGCCACATCTTCGCCTTCACCGACCACTGCTGCATCCAGCTCAGGCATCTCTTGGAAGACGGCCTGTCGGACGGCGGTGGGGTGAGGGCCCCCCAAGATGATGTGTTGGGCATGGGGCCGTGCCAGACGGGCCGCACGACCGGCGAGGTCTGCCACGGGAGTCATGGCCGACAGCCCCAATACTTCCGGCCGCGTCTGTGCCAGCTCTCGCTCGAACCGCTCCCATGACCATCCCTGGACGGCCGCATCGAGGATGCGAACGCGGTGTCCGGCTTGCTGCAGACTGGCTGCGACATAGGCCAGCCCGAGCGGTGGCACTGCCAGGCTCATCTGGTTCGGATCCCGCTTCGGCGGGCGCGCGAGCAACACGTCCATGGGCGACTCGATGGGGGATGGGTCACCGTATCGCGTGTGCCACTGCGGTCGAGGGTTCATCTTCAGCGGTGGACGGTACGAACCATCTGCAGGAGGCTGTTTTCGCCATCCATGAAGATGCTGGAGATGGCGGCCACACCTGCGGCGCCAGCGCCGAGTGCCAGCCGTGCGTTTTGAGGGGTCATGCCGCCCAGGGCCAAGACCGGACGGTGAGCCACCTCCACAAAGCGGCGCAGTCCGGCAGCGCCGAGCACCGGGCCTGTGGTGCGCTTGCTTCGCGGGGATGCGAATGGGGAGACGAGGAGCATGTCCACATCTTCTCGAAGCCCTGCCAGGCTGTGGACAGCAGCCGAGACCAGAGGGCGCTCGCCGAGCGGTCGGACCACGCCATCCGCGAGGTGTACGGCCCAGCCTTGGGGTGGCGCCGGGTCGTCGGGACCGATCCGCAGCAAAACGCGATCGCTGGCCAGACCGTGTGCCAGGAGCGCAGCCACGAGCGCATGTTGTTGGTCGACCTCGAGGCGTCGCTCGCGGACCACAATCCGATCCACGCCCGCATCGAAGACCCGAACGATGGCTTCGAAGGTGGCTTTGGGAGACCAGCTGTCGGGGGTAAAACCCCAAACTTCGACGGAGGAATGCTGCATTGCGGGACCGGTCGGCTCAGGTGCCGATGAGTCCGCTCTCTGGGGAGCTTGCGCTGGCGTACAGTCGGGCCTGCATTCGACCAGACTCGCGGGCAAGCTGTCCGGCTTCCACTGCGAGCTGGAAGGCTCGGGCCATCTTGATGGGATCGCCGGCACCGGCGATCGCCGTGTTGACCAATACTGCGTCGGCCCCAAGCTCCATTGCGATGGCGGCGTCGCTGGCAGTGCCGAGTCCGGCATCGACCACCACCGGGACTGTGACCGCCTCTCGAATCATCCGAAGCACCGCTGGATCCCGCACCCCGAGTCCCGAGCCAATCGGCGCGGCCAGGGGCATGACCGCGGCGCAGCCGATCTCTTCGAGTCGCATACAGACCACAGGATCGTCAGGGCAGTACGGGAGCACCACAAAGCCTTCTGCGACCAGCACGCGCGCGGCCTCCAAGGTGCCTTCCGCATCTGGCCACAGGGTGCGTGGGTCGCCGATGACCTCGAGCTTCACCAGGGGGGTTCCGAGGAGCTCCCGGCCAAGCCGTGCAGTGGTGACGGCGTCTTCGGGGGTGTAGCAGCCTGCGGTGTTCGGCAGGAGGTGGATGCGGGTCCGGTCGATGTGGTCGAGCACACCCGCACCCGGTTCGGCATTGAGGTCGACCCGCCGCAGTGCCACCGTGACGAGCTCGGTTCCGGAAGCCTCGTGACACTGCTGCATCACGCTGTAGCTGGGGTACTTACCGGTGCCGACGAACAGCCGGGACTGGATTGTGAGGTCGCCGAAAGTAAGCACGGCTTCTCCTGGGGAGATGGCGGTGCTAACCCGGGTGCGCGCCCCGGGGGTAAGTGGGGGCGCTTCGGTGTGAGGCATGTCCACTCACAGACAAGGTTGCGTCCATTGGCATCCGCCATGCCTGTCCCGTCGCAATTGCGTGCAAGGAGATGGAACGCTGCTGAGAGGGCCGATTTGAGGGAAGGAAGCGATGTTGCGGCTGTAAGACCGTGCAGGTCACGCCGATAGGGGTATTGTGGAAGCTCCGGTGTGCGCGCCGGCGAGCAGTCCTTTTGTCCTCAGTTCTCTTGGATGGTTCATGA
>CAJWOS010000128.1 GCA_913044235.1 uncultured Pseudomonadota bacterium | reverse complement strand
GCTGAACATTGTATTCGGTGATGGTGCTAGAAATGGAGGCATCCCCAACAATGTGCAGGGCAATCCTCAGCCAACTTTGACCATCGAGTCTAATGGCAATAGTATCCAAATTCGTCTCTTCAACTCCAGTTTGGGGTATTCGGCAGATGGGTCTACCGATGTAGAAGTTGATCTGGCAGATGGCAACGGTGGAGACAAAGATACCCAAACCATCGTCAATGACATCATTGCCCAGATGGAAGTGCACTCTGACTTCGGCAACGGGGCCAATTTCGTCTATTCATCTACCGCTGATGGTTCCGACACAACCCTCACGATCACCGCACCGGCATTCTATCAATACACTTATGATTTCACCGAAGCCTATTTGGGTGGGGATGACATTCCCTATATTGTGGCAACCCAGACCGATTTCTCTACTGGACTTTTGGAAGAACCCGATTTTTGGTTGGATGGGGAAAATGCGGAAGACCGATTTGGAGAGCGCATCCTCACCGAGCAAGACATCAATGGGGATGGCTACAACGATGTGGTGATTGCGGCACCCCAACACGACGCCACCGCCTCCAATGCCACCGCCTCCGATGCCACTGCTGCTGGCGAGGACGAGACTCAGCGCGATGCAGCAAAACGTCAGAACGGTGAACGGATTGTACTCCAGCTTAAATCGGTGCACCTCGTCCGCCGCTGCCGCGTCATCGGCCGCGCAGCCGACCGCGCCACCATCCAGTTCCGGCGCCTCAACACCCGAAAAGGCCTCGCGGTCCAGGCCAGTCGCGCCCAAGTCGACATCCATCGCTACCCAGCGGAAGCCCAGGCAGCCCTCGAGGGAATCCATATCCTCGAGGCCGAAGCGGTGGGGATCGTGGTCGAGCAGGCACGATGCGTGGGCCTCAAGCTCGCAGATGGCAGCGTGGTGCGTGCACGCGCCACCATCCTCACGACCGGCACTTTTCTGGGCGGCATCCTGCATCGCGGCCACCGCCAGGAGCCCGGCGGTCGTGTGGGGGAACAGGTCACCAGTGCGCTGTCGGAAAGCCTGACCCGGCACGGCCTGCGCCTCGGACGCCTCAAGACGGGCACCCCCCCACGCATTCACGTCGACTCCATGAACCTCGATGCGCTCGAGGTCCAGTCCGACACCATGCCACTTGACCGCGGGCGGTTCAGCTTCACCCCGCGCGATCAGGTGCTGCCCCAGCGCGACTGCTGGGTGGGCTACACCAACGAACACACCCACACCCTCATCCGCGATGCCCTGCACCAGTCACCGCTGTTCAGCGGTGCCATTACGGGCCGCGGGCCGCGGTACTGCCCGAGTGTGGAAGACAAGGTCACCCGGTTCCCCGACCGCGAGCGTCACCAGCTCTTCCTCGAGCCCGAGGGCCTCGACACGCCGCGGGTTTATATCAACGGCCTCTCCACCAGCTTGCCGGTCGAGGTGCAAGAGGCAGCCGTTCGCTCCATTCGAGGCCTCGAACAGGCAGAGATTCTGCAGCCCGGCTACGCAGTCGAGTACGACTTCTCCGATCCGCGCGACCTCGGCCCCGACCTCCAGCACAAGACCGTGGCGGGGTTGTTCCTTGCCGGCCAGATCAACGGCACCACCGGCTACGAAGAGGCCGCTGCACAGGGCCTCGTGGCTGGAGCGTCTGCCGCAATGGGCGAGCCACTGCACATCGGTCGGGAAGACGGCTACATCGGGGTCTTGATCGACGACCTCACCACCACCGGCGTGGGGGGCGAGCCGTACCGGATGTTCTCCAGTCGTGCCGAACACCGGCTGCTGCTGCGTGAAGACAATGCTGACCGCCGTCTGACCCCCAAAGGACGGGCCATCGGTCTGGTGCCCGATACCGCCTGGGCCCGCTTCGAGCAGAAGCTGGCGACCATCCGGCAGACCGCCGCATGGTGCGAGTCGGTGCACCTGCGTCCGGACGCCGCAACGGTGGAAGCCATGGCCGCGCAAGGGGTCAAAGCCCCCAAAAATAAGGTGTCGGTCGCCCAGCTACTGCTCCGCCCCGCCGTGCGCTGGAGCACGGTCAAGGCGCTGGTCGACCACACACCAGTGGTCGACGAAGACGTCGCAGGGCAGGTCGTCACCGACTTCAAGTACGCCGCATATCTCGACCGGGCCCGCCAGCGGGCCGAGCGCACCCGGCGCATGTCCGAGGTCCACATTCCCCACGACTTCGCCTTCCAGCGTCCAGGGGTATCGCACGAGGTCGCCGAGAAGCTGTCGCATCACCGACCCGCCTCGCTGGCCGCAGCTTCGCGCATCCCCGGCGTCACGCCTGCAGCGCTCGACATTCTCGCAGTCGCTCTGTCCCGCAGGGTTCCGCCTCCGGGGAGACCCTCGTGACCCAGCTCAACCCTGGCCTCCGGGCCCCCTTCGACTCCGAGCGGTTTGAACGCAGCCAACAGGCCCACCGGCGACTGCTCGACAAGTGGCGCAAGGCCATGGACCTGATCGGTCCCGGTCCCGCCGAGCACCACTTCCAGGACTGCGCTGGGGCCATCGCTGGGCTCGATGCGGCGGGCCCTTGGGCCGATTTGGGCAGTGGCGCCGGGTTTCCAGGAATCGCTCTGGCCGGCGCCTACCCCAAGGCCACCATCGACCTGGTCGAGAGCCGCCGAAAGCGCTCCATGTTCCTCGAAAAAGTCGTATACGAGGCAAAGCTGGAAAACGCATCCGTGTGCAACGTGCGCAGCGAGACTCTGGCTTCGGGCGCCTATGTGGGGGTCATCAGCCGGGCGTACAAGCCCCCGCGCAAGGTCCTCACCGATGCGGCACGTCTGCTGGTGCCGGGCGGGCGGGTCGTGCTGCTGCTCGGAAGCCAAGCCGCGATCGAGGCGCCCCTCGGATGGCGCATCCTCGACGAACACCGCTACCCCGTGGCTGATGGACAGCGGCTCCGGGTGGTGCTCGAGTGGGAAGTCGACACCTGAGGCTGGGCACACCACACACCGGTCGACGAAACGCGGAGCTTCAGCGCGGTCACAGGAGCCAGTAGAGCCTGAAGAAGGGCAGCGGCAGTACGTCGGGCACCGCGGGCACGTCTTCATTTGCGGCGAGGGCAAGCGCCTCGAGCTCACGCAGGATGTCGAGCCCCAGGTTGCTCGCGGTGACGCCAGCGGCAATCCGAAAGCGCTCGTAGCCGCGGTAGTAGGCCACACCGCCGTTGTACGGGAAGATCGGCGGGGTGAGGATGTCGGCTTCGCTGGACGACGCGTAGAACACGTAGGGGTTGAACCAGAAGCGCACCATCTGCACATCGTTGATGGCAAGGTCGTAGCCAAGGTGCAGCGGGATCCCAACGATCTGGCCGGAGATGTCGATGGGGTCGGGGTCGGGGACGACATCGTCGTTGAACGAGACCTCCACTTCCGACTGAATCGACTGCCACGAGAAGGCCACGCCCGCGTTGAAGCGGCTGCCCACCGCAGGCCCCAGCGAGTAGATCAGGTTGGCCGAGGCCGTCTTCGTTCCAAACGAGTAGTCGACCAACGAGTCGATCTCGATCGAGATCGCGTGCTTGTCGTCGGCAAAGGCCGTGGCACCCACATTGAGGTTGGGTCCACCGACCCACTCCCACGCATTGGTGCCCACCTGAACCTGGTCGGTGATGCCGTACCGATAGCGGCCAAGAACCGAGACGAGGTGCTTGCCCTTCTCCAATGTGCGCCCGGTCGCTTCAAGCTCCTGCGCCGACAGCGGGGTTCCATCCGGTGGGTCGTCTTCGAAGACGTCCTGGGCGAGGCTCGTGCCGGGAACGATGGCAACCAGTGCTGCTGCGGTGACTCGCGCAGAAGACAGCGCGCGTACGGTCCAACGAAAAGGCTTCACAACACACTCCAGCGGTCGAGAGGGCACAGCTGCGCCCGTCTGCCGGCAGGTTCGGCAATCTACGCGGGGATGCTACCAGATGAGCGGCAGTCGCACCCCATGATGCCTTGGGCGTATTCCGAACGCGGTCTACCAGCGAGCGTCCCCCCACGCTGCGGCAGTGCAGCGCCGTTGCAGAGGCGCACCTCCCTCAACGCTGGGAGCGAAGGTGCTCAAGCCACTGTTCACAAGCACCGCCGTCGTCGAGCAGCGGACAAGCAGTATGGAGCAAGTCCACCGCTTCTGCCGTTCGTTTGGCTGCATGGAGCGCCTTGGCGAGTCGGGCACGACTCACCGCTGAGGCCTCCGGCGTGGCATGGGCCAGCGCACCGTCCAGGTCGCCAGCCGCCACCCGCAAGCCCACCTGCAGCGTGGCCCGGTCGCGACGGTCCGCTTCAGACACCGGCTGTACCAGTCCGAGGAGCTTCAAAGCGGTCTGCGCTTCCCCGGCATCCCGCAGCAAGCGCACATGAGCGATGACCGTACCGGCAGGCTGGTCCTTCAGTGCCATCCGCCCCATCGACTTGAGGTGGCGTGTGGCAGGCCCCACCTGACCGGCGGCCACACCGCATCGCCATGCGAGCACATGCAGCGCGGCGATGGCGTCGGTGTCGCCAGGGTCGGCATCCGAGAGCGCGCCCTCCGCTTCATGCACGCAGGCCGCAGGCTGTCCGGCATTGAGCCATCCCGATGCGCGATTGTGGCGGGTGACCGTCTTTACCCGTCGCCCGACCGCCGCTCGGGCCCGCTCGGTCGCGCCATCGGGATCGAGGGCGATCAGCTCCGTGGCCGCAACCCGAAGGACAGGATCTTCTGCGCTGCGCACAAGCGCGGAATCCAAGGCCGTCCAGGCCCTCGCAAAATCGCCGAGGCAGCCCTGCACCACGATGGCACCCCGCAGCACCTGTGGCGCCGACGCCCCCGCCAGCTCGGTGGCCCGCACCAGACGTGCTCTCGCCAGCACGCCATCCCCTGCACGCCCCGCCAAGATCGCCCCCACCACGAGCGGCTCGACGACCGTCACTGCCGAAAGCGGCTGGAGCGCTCGATCGAGATCCTCGCGGGCACGCTCCAGGCGCCCCAGCCGGTACAAGCACACTCCGCGCGCAAGCCGCGCCGCACGGTCTTCAGGGCGTGCGCTCACCGCCGCGTCGAGTCGCGCAATCTCACCCGCACAAGGTGCCTCGGCGCTCGAGAGATCCGACAAGATGGACGCCACGTCGTCGGACGCTCGCGCAGGCCCAAAGAACCCGGCAATCCACAAGACCAGCCAACCCAAATGCATGCCGGCAGGGTACTCCAACGCGTCGCCGCCCGCACCTCCCCCGGCCGAACCTCCACCGCACTGCGCCAGAGACCCCTCGATGGACGACTCCTGGACCTACACGCCGCCCGTAGGACTTCCCACCGTGCTGCATCACGACCGCGACATGGTGGTGATCGACAAGCCGTCGGGTCTGCTGTCGGTGCCGGGCCGCGCCGTAAAACACAAAGACAGCGCCGAGTCTCGCCTCCGTGCGCAGCTGGGAACGGTCTACCCGGCGCATCGACTCGACCTCGACACCTCGGGTGTGCTGGTCTTCGCCACCCGTCGCAAGGCCGAGCGCGAGCTGTTCCGTCAGTTTCGGGAGCGACTCGTCCAAAAGACCTATCTGGCGATGGTGAGCGGATGCATGAAACATGACACGGGTCTCATCGACCTGCCGCTGCGCAGGCTCGAGACCACTCCCCGCTCCGTGGTCTGTCATGCGAACGGCCGACCGGCGCGCACGCGGTACCGGGTGCGCTATCGCACACCACAGCGCACCTGCGTGGAGCTCTACCCAGAGACCGGTCGGAGCCACCAGCTGCGGATCCACCTGCTCTCCCTGGCGCATCCCATCCTGGGCGACCGGTTCTATGCACCGGCCCGCATTGTCGACGCCGCGCCACGGCTGATGCTGCATGCCTGGAAGCTCACCGTGCAGCATCCCTTCTCAGGCCAGCCCCTCACGCTCGAAGCACCACCCCCGTTTGCCATTCATCCACCGGAGGGACCATCATGAGTGCCATCGCCGATCTCGCTGCCCGCCAGCTCGCCGCCTACAACGCAGGCGACCTCGATGCCTTTGTGGACTGCTACCACCCTGAGGTGGTGGTCATGGCCGGCGATGAGGTCACGGTCGAGGGCATCGCGGCCTTTCGCGAGCGCTACACCGATCTGTTCACCCACTGGCGCTTCGGCGCCTCGGTCCCCACGCGTGTGCACCACACCACACACTGCATCGACCTCGAAGACTACTGGCGGATCGACCCGGAGACCGGTGAGCGAACAGAGGGCCGCGTGCTCGTGCACTATGCACTCCGCGACGACCGCATCGGCCGCGTTCGCTTCCTCGACTGACTCCACATCGCGCCGGAAACCATCGTGCCCAGGCCCGCTCCACCCCAGCATCCCCACCTTGCCACGCTGCATCGTGCCCTGCATCGAGAGCGCCGTGCCGAGGCTGAGGCTCATCGACATGCGCTGTCTCTGCCCCTCGACGAGCAGGTGGCAGTCGGCGTCCGCTGGCCACCCGTGCGCGTGGAGTCGGTGCTGGAGAAGTGGCGCGGAGTGGAAGTGGTCGTGCGAAGCCGTGCACCGCTGCATGATGGCCTCGGACCCGGCAAGCCCATCACCCTGGAGTGGGGCGCCGACACGCTGGCCGGACGGGTGCTCCGCGTGGACCGGACCGCCGCCATCCTGAGCGTGGATGCCGACGTGGACCAGCTCATCCTCGACGAGACCGTCTCCGTCGTCGCCCGCATCGACCCCACCACCTGGATTCGATACGCCCAAGCCCTCGAGCGTGCAGACCGGCACGAGAGCCCCTTGAAAAAGGCCTTGCTCAAGGGCGACTTCGGTGGGGTCCCCGACACAGTTCCCGCACACCCAGACATCGACTCTGCCCAGGCCCGCGCGATGGCGTCGGTCCTCAGTCGGCCACCGCTCGCCGTGGTGCACGGCCCGCCCGGAACCGGCAAGACCTGGCTGCTCGGACACATCATCACCGCCGCCATCGCTGCTGGAGATCGCCCCTGGGCACTCGCCGAGAGCAACGCTGCGGTTGATCACCTCGCGGCCACACTCGCCGACCGAGGCCTCGACGTGGTGCGCCTCGGCCATCCCTCCCGCGTACGAGACGACCTCCAGCACCTCACGGTCGATGCCCGAACGGCAAGAGGCCCTCTGCATGCCGCTCGTCGCGCCGTTGTACGGGATCTCGCACGCCTCTCCGGACACGACCGGGCGACCCGTGCCGAGCGCCGCGCCCTCCGCCGACAGCGCAGTGCACTCCGCCAGCAAGCCTGGGAGCACGCGGTCTCAAGCGCCCAGGTGGTGGCCTGTACATTCGGCACCCTGGTTCGGGTGGTGGACCGGCTCCCGACCGCTACGGTGGCGTTTGTGGACGAAGCCACACAAGCCACGGAACCGGCTGTGTGGGCAGCGGTTCCCCACGTGGATCGACTCGTGCTCGTGGGTGATCCCGAGCAGCTGGGCCCGGTGGTTCATGACCCCGGAAATCCCCTCGAACAGAGCGCCCTGCATCGAGTCGTCCACGGCGCGAGCGACCGGGATGCTCCCCCGATGCTTGAAGTCCAACATCGAATGAGCGCAGCAGTTCAGGCCCTCGTCGGCCCCACCTACGGGCCCCGCTATCGACCAGCACCCAGTGTCGCCGATGCGCGGCTTACTGCCCACACCGCGGTACGGGCCACCCCCCTCACAGAGCGTGCGCAGCTCTTCATCGACACCGCGGGCACCGGAGCCGAAGAGGCGCGGGATCCAGTCACGCGTTCCTTGGCCAACGATGGAGAGGCCCGCATCGTGGTTCGTCTGGTGCATGACCTCCGAGATGCTGGGGTCGCACCGCACCAGATCGGTGTAGCGACGCCCTATTCCGCCCAGGTGGCCCGTCTCCGGCGAGAAGAGACCCTGAACGGTGTGGAGGTTGCCTCCATCAATGCCTTCCAGGGCCGGGAGCGCCCTGTGATGATCCTGAGCTGGGTGCGGTCCAACCCGGAGTCACAGGTCGGCTTCGTGGCGGATGACCGCCGCCTGACCGTGGCCTGGTCTCGCGCACGGTGCCTGCTCGTGCAAGTCGGGGACAGCGCGACTCTGTCGGTCCTGGACCGCTTCGCCGACGCTCTGAACCGACTGGGAGACGCTGTGGAGAGCGCCTGGAGTCCACCCTGGAGCGATGCCCTCGGACTGGACGGCTAACGCCCAGCGACCCGCGGAGGGCGCGGAATCAACACCGGTACGGTGGTCCTGTAGCGCTGGTACTCAGGGTCGTCGCCCCAGCGGGCTTCTGCACGCGCCTCCAGCAATGGCACTCCGCTCACCTTCATCAGGAGGAACGCCACAAAGACCGGACTGATGGCACCCCGCCATCCCCAGCCGTCGACCACGCTGCCCGACATGATGAAGATACCGGTCCAAAGTATGATCTCCCCAAAATAGTTCGGATGCTGCGACCACGACCACAGGCCCGACTGGATGAACCGTCCCGACTGGGCCGGGTCGCGCCGAAATACCCGCTTCTGGCGATCAGCCACCACCTCGATCGCAAAGCCAGCAACCCACATCAGCGCCCCTACCGCCAGCATCCATGGTCTCTCCAGTCTGGCCGGTCCGGTGTTGACGATCAGCATCGCCAGGGCGGTCATCGACACCCATGCCCCCTGGATGGTCCACACGATGAGAAACTTCGGTACCGAAATCTTGAGGTCGTCAAAGCGACCGTCGCCACCGTCGGCCTGCACCCGTCGGAAGAGGAACGTGCCGAGCCGCACCGCCCACATCGTGACCGCGGCCGATACCAGCCACTGGGCCAGACCAGGAGGGCGTTCAAGGGCTGAAAGACCGAGGCTGCCGATCATCACAGCAAGGTAGGTAAGGCTACCGGTGAGGTCGAAGAAGTGCTCGGTCTGCTTCCAGTAGGCAGGAAGAAAGGCCAGCCACTGCACCAAGAATGCCAGGGCGAAGCACCACCACAGCACCGGCAGCCCCGCCCACTGTGCGCCGTCGGCCGGCGCTCCCAACAACACGGTGAGGCCCACGCAGAGCACCCAAACCACGCCAAACCGGATCCATGACGCCACTGGCACTCCTCCGCACCCAGCGGCGGCTGCGGGTGCATAGAAGAGATCTACCGCGTTCCGACGCCAGGGCGAGCTCCGGGCGGCCGACTCAGTCCACTCGGGTCACGTCATGGGCAGGGTACAGCCCATCGACCGATAGATAGCGCTCCCCACTGTCACAGATGATGCAGCAGATGGTCTTTCCTGCATACTCCGGCCGCCGGCCCAACTGTTGGGCCACCCACAGCGATGCGCCCGACGTGACTCCCGCCAGGATGCCCTCCGTTCGTGCCAGCTTGCGGGTCATATCGAACGCCACTTCGTCTGGAACCGCGATGAGCTCGTCGAGTCGCTCGCGTCCGCGCTTGAAGTTGTCGGTGACAAACCCCGGCCCGATCCCCACCAGACGGTGCTTGCCCATCGTGCCCCCTCCATAGACGGGGCTCGCCGCCGGCTCAAAGGCCACGATCCGCACATGTGGTGCAGTCTCTTTGAAGAAGCGCGATATCCCCTCAAAGGTGCCCGATGTGCCCAGACCAATCACCATGGTGTGCAGCGCGCCCCCGGTCTGTTCCCAGATCTCCGGGCCGGTGGTGGCGTAGTGGGCATCGCCATTGTTGGGATTGCTGTGCTGGTTCACAAACCACGCCTTCCCATTGCTCCGCTCACACCACGCGATCGCTCGCGCCCGTGCACCCCGAGTGTGCTCGGCGGCCGGGGTGAGCATCACGCTGGCCCCAAAGGCATTGAGGATCTGAAAGCGCTCCACACTGCACAGCTCGCTCATGAAGATGCGCACGGGAAAGCCGTGCACTGCACCAAACATCGCAATCGCGATCGCGGTGTTCCCACTGCTGGCTTCCACCAGCTCCACGCCCGGCGCAATGTCTCCCCGATCGAGTGCCTGCTCAATCATGTGGCGCACCGGACGGTCTTTCACCGACATCGGGTTGGTGAGCTCCAGCTTGCCCAGGACCTGGGCGTTGAGGTCGGGAAACAGCCGTCGAAGCGGAAGCATCGGCGTGCGACCGATGAGGTCGGCATAGGTGTCGAGCATCCTCATTGGATCTCCCCGGTCGACGGGGCTTCGAGCACTTCAAAGCTGTGGGAGACTTCCACGCCGCCTCGCTGCAGCATGATCGACGCAGAGCAGTACTTATCAGCCGAAAGATGCACGGCCCGCTCCACTTTCGCATCCGAGAGACCGTGCCCCTCCACCACGAAGTGCAGGTTTACGCGGGTGAACACCTTTGGGGGCTCCGCCGCTCGCTCCGCCTCGACACGCGCCGTACAGCCGGTCACTGGCTGCCGAGCTTTCTGCAGAATCGTGACGACGTCGTAGCTCGCACACCCGCCCACTCCGAGGAGCAGGAGCTCCATGGGCCGCACCCCTGCATTGGTTCCCCCAGCGCTCGGGGGGCCATCCAGCATCAGCGTGTGGCCAGATCCCGACTGCGCTTCAAAGCGCACATCGCCATCCCAGCGGATTTGTCCATTCATAACGGCAGTTCTCCTTGTGCGTGATGGTCCGTACCCCAGACACAGCCCCGGAACCCACCGCAACGGCACATCGAGGCGAAGCCCACCTCACTCTGGTGTGCATGCGCCGCACACTCGAGTTGCCGGGCCCCGTGGTGCGGAGGCACCCGTCATCGACCCGGTCGAAGGGAGCGGATCCGATCCACGATGGCATCCACATCATCGCTCTCGGTGAGGGAGATCAGCTGGACTGCCGCCGCCACCAAAGGACCCGGCCGCGCGATGGAGCGCCCGAGCAGCTTCACGGACTGGTCGACCAGTGAGACGGTGTGCGCCCGCTGGTCTGCGGTCTGCGAAGCCAGGAGCTCAGCCGCTCGCCAAGCTGCCGCCCGCGCGCGAGTAATGCTGAACTCGATCACGGCCTCGTCTGCACTCCCGCCCACGCGGTCGAGGGTGTCGAGCAACGGGGAATACGCTCCGAGCGCCGCCTGCACACCGTCGATCATGCTCGCAAGCAGATCATTGATGCGCTCGAAATCATCGCGCAGCAGCCCAAGCGCACCCGTGGGAGCCACCTCGGCGGCAGCGATCGCGAGATCGAGGTTGATGTGCGCATTCATTCCCAGCAGTAAGTGCTGCAGCACGATTCCATCGCCAGATTCGCCAAACTGGAAGGCCACGCTCCAGGCACCAGACAGCGGCTTGCCCTGTCGATATTGTGCGAGGGCATGGAGGTAGCGGTTCGCAAACGCCGTATCGAAGCGGTCCATTCGCGGTCCGTCGTCGAAGTCGCCACGCACGATGCCGTCCGCAACGGCCTCGGTGACCTGCCGGTACATCGCGACAAACAGCTTGTGCTGAGCCGGCAGCGACGGATCGGCAAGGATGGCGTCCAAAAGGCGGATCACCTCCGAAATATCGGATGCGAGCATGGGCACTCCCGTACCCGCTCGGTAACGCATGCGGTGGCCAGCAGCCGCGCCAGCCACCACCCCTCTGCCGGCACTCAGATCGAGATTGACCCTTCCCGGAAGTCGCTCGCCTTCAACAGCACGTTGATGCACACCGGAGTGCCCTCTGCGGAGAGACGCCGTGCCTCGTCGAGCACTTCATCCACCTTTGCCGGGTCGTCAAGCAAGAGGCCCTTGCCGCCGTAGCCTTCCGCTACGGTGTGGTACGCGGTGCGCAACAGCTCAGTGCCCACGAGGTCGCCCAGGATGGTCTTCTGGTCGCGGGCGATCTGGTTCCACGACGCATCGGTACCAATCACCGCAATCGGCGCGTACCCATGGCGCACATAGGTGTCGAACTCGGCGAGTGAGTAGGCGCTGGAGCCATCCCCGTAGAGCAGCCAGATCTCCGCACCGGGCCGCACGCTGGCTGCGCCCACCGCAAATCCTCCACCCACGCCAAGCGTGCCAAACACGCCAGGGTCGAGCCAGGACAGAGGCCTGCGCGGCCGCAGGATGTAGGCGCCGGTCGCCACAAAGTCGCCCCCATCCACAATGAGAATGGACTCATCGGAAAGCTTCTCCTCCATCCGGAGGAACAGATGCACCGGGTCGACCAGCTCACCCTCCGGACGGGCCTTGGCGGCAATTTCCTCATCGCGGGCATCTTCCCGTTCCTTCAGCGTGGCATGGAAGGACTCCCAGACCTCCCGGGGCTGCACTCGTTCGGCCAGCTCCACCAAGAAGCGCCCAGGATGGGACTGGACCGCATGCGCCGGTCGGCGGTTCTTTCGCAGAGCGACCGAGTCGAGGTTGATCGACACCAAGTGCGCGTCGCGATTGATCTTCTGGCCGTATCCGAGCCGAAAGTCGAAGGGGAACCCAGCCACCACCACCACATCGGCTTCCCGCAGCGCCTTGGACCGCTTGTGCCGGTACTGCACGCTGCTCGAGCGCCCGAGCAGCCCGCGCGACGAACCGCCCAGGAATGCGGGAATTCCCATGCGCTTCACCGCTTCGGCCAAGCGGTCCGCTTCGCCAGGGGTCAGGTTCACCATCGCCTGGTTGCCGATCACCAATACGGGCTTGTGGGCGCCGCGTACCGCTGACGCGACCTTGTCGAGCTCCTGCTCGAGCTCAGGGGCGAGCGGGTTTCCGAGCTTTGGTGCATCAGGCAGGGGGATGTGCGGCATGTGGAACTGGCGCCGCAGGTAGGTCTTCATCGCTGCTTGGGCCACCGTGCCGATGGCGCCCTTCATCGACTCGACTCCCGACTCCTTCATGTACCACTCGCCCACGGTTTCTTCGGGGTACAACAGGTCAACGGGAACCTCGATAAAGACGGGCCCTGGCACCCCCTCTGCAGCCACTCGAAACGCCTTTTCCACGACCGGGCCGAGATCCTGCACCTTGGTGATGCGGGTGCACCACTTGGTGACCGGCTTCATGAGCGACATCTGGTCGATGTCTTGAAGCGAGCCGCGACCACGAAGGATGGTGGCGGTAGCCCCGCCAAACACGATCATGGGCTGCTGGGCCATCTGGGCGTTCTTCACCGCGGTCATGGTGTTGGTGACCCCCGGACCAGCCGTGACCGCGCACACACCAGGAATCCCGGTGAGGCGGGACGCCGCATCTGCAGCAAAAGCGGCACTGGCTTCATCCCGCACGTCGACCACAGCCACCCCATGGTCTTTTGCGCCCACCAAAATCGGTGAGATGTGCCCACCACACAATGTGTAGACGCACTGCACGCCCTTGTCAGCCAGCACGCGGCCGATGACGTCGCCCCCGTGCCGGGGATTCGCCGGGGGAGAGAGGGCTGCTGTGGATTCAGTAGACATGGGCAACTCCGGAGTCGATCTGCGGGCCGACATCGGCGGTGGAACAGGAAAGAGGAGACGGACGGGCCGAGTGAATGTCGGCGGTCCAGCCGTGGGCGAGTGCGGCATCGACCATCGGATCCGCGAGCTGGTGGAGCAGGGAGCGAAGCACCGCTTCGGACGGGTCGGGCAGCCGACCAAACCACACCTCAACTCCGAGACCATGGGCCAGGATGCTCGCCCGCCCCACAAGCCCGAAGCGGTCTGCCGGAGGTAGGTGAGCGTACCGCGGATGGCTTGCCATCCGGGCGGCCAGTCTCTTGCGGACCGGACCCCATTTGTGGGTCCAAGCATGCGGGCGCAAGAAGAGCGCCTCGTAGAACCGGGGCTCCTCCGCCGCAAAAAGCACCATGCCCAGGCCCGCCGCAAACAAGGGATCGGGGTCTTGCGTGGACTCCGTGGCCTCCACGAACAGCGCGAGGATCTGATCCAGCACGGCCTCGTGCAGCGCATCCATGCTCTCGAAACATCGAAAGACCGGCGCAGTCGAACACCCCAGATCGCGAGCCACAGTACGGGCGCTCACGGCGTCGATGCCTGCCGCCCGCACACGCTGGAGGGCGGCCGCAACAATTCGATCGGCGGTGTAGCGGCGACGGGGTGGGATGGGTGCCTCCACGTTCGATATCACCTGTTTGGTAACGGGTGATATCGATTCTGTCACCCCTCCTTTGTCACTCCTCGAGCCATCGGCTCTGGCCCCCCTCCAGATCCGCGATCGCGGCGTGCTCCAAGGGGCGGTCGATCAGCGCGGCGGGGCGCGCCACAAAATGCTGCTCGAGCGGTGAGTCCTGCGCGATGAGGAGCGCGACGGACGGCCGCCCCGAGCGGCCGGCGCGGCCCATCTGCTGGCGGAGCGACGCGACCGACCCCGGGTACCCGAGGTGGAGCGTCGCGTCCAAGTGGCCGATGTCCACACCGAGCTCGAGGGCGTTGGTCGCGACGACGCATAAGAGCTCGCCGCTCGCGAGCGCGCGCTCGATCTTCGCGTCCCTGGCCCGTGAGAATGGCGTAACGTCGTCGTTCCATCCGACGGCCACGGCACCACAGGCTTTCGCCAACGCGGGTAGAGCCAGTTCTGGACGACCCCTCACAACAACGAGACCCGTGGGATCGAGCGCGCGGTGCAGGTCGGCGAGCGACTCGAGCATGAATCGCACGGCGTTCGCGGATCTGTATCGATTCATTCTTGGTGACACCTGGCGCGGATCGAGACAGAACACGGGAAGCACGCGCGCATCGGGAT
>CAJWOS010000127.1 GCA_913044235.1 uncultured Pseudomonadota bacterium | reverse complement strand
CTCGCAAGCCACTCCGCGAAGCCATCATTCTCCGCCACCGAGGGCATGCTCGCCAACGTCTCCTGGACCGGCCTCGCGGTGCTGCTTGAGGAGAGCTACCCCGTGGGAACACTCTTCACGCTGTCCCTCTCACTCGAGGACAAGCCCCAAGACTTCACGATGGAAATCATCCACCTGCAGAAGGTGTCAGGGGATCCACGTATCCTACACGGCTGTCGCTTCCTCGACCTGTCCGCTGGTGAAGAGGACCACATCCAGAGCACACTCATTCGACACCAGATGCGCGAAGCCAACATCCGAGAGTTCGGCACTGGCTTCGAAACGCAGAACGAGTCCTTCGAGCTCTGACGTCTCGACACGCAGCGGGCCGCTTCGCCAGAAGCGTTCCGCCGCCGGTCAGGGCAGCTCGACCGGCCGAAAGTGCTCCGGCTGGTGGAAGTCGGGCTTGGCACCCGGCAGCACCTGTGCGCTGAGAAAGCGCCGGTGCCGTACGGGATGACCGTGGATCGCAGTGGCGTTCATCCGGTAGGGACCGGCTGGAAGCAGCGCACGTGGCACCCTCGCCGTACCGGTCCACGCATGCTTCAAGACCGCAGTGCGGTACTCAAGAGCGTGCGGCCCTCCCGACTGCTCACGCACGTCCGAAAAAGACAGTGCGAGATAGTGTCCAAAGGGCCCAAACTCCAGTTCCAAGTACTCGGTACCGGCGCCAGCGATAAAGAGCTCCACGACCTCATGGTCCCAAAGACCGGGAGTAGACCCTGGCGGCCCCTCCGGCGCAGGATCGCCATGGAAGGGGGCATCCACCACGACCTTGAGACAGTCGCCATCGTCTTCGACGACAACGATGACTCGCTCTCGCCGGGTCGATGGCCGACCGTTCCACTTCTGCTCGATGTCGAAGCGCAGCATCGCTTGTCCTTGCCGGTGGTTAAAGCCCGAACGCGCCGGACCCATACCGGGGCCTTATCCCGACAGGCTGGCCCGAGTCGACCCCATCCAGCCGACCCCTCTCGCATCCCCCCCCCACCGAGGCACCACCGGCCAAAGCCGAGCAGGAACCAGTGACGCACGATCCCTCCTCTTCTGATGCAAACGCGCACAGCATCATCGTCCAGAAGTATGGCGGCTCCTCCGTCGCCGACGTTCCGCGCATTCATGCGGTCGCCCGACGCGTGGCCGACTCTGTGCGTGCCGGTCACCGCGTGGTTGTGGTGGTCTCGGCGATGGGCAACACCACCAACGAGCTGCTGGCTCTGGCCCGCAGCGTCAGTGCCAGTCCACGACGACGCGAGCTCGACCTGTTGATGAGCGTTGGTGAGCGCGTGAGCATGACTTTGCTGGCGATGGCCATCGCCGATCTTGGTATTCCAGCGAGCTCATTCACCGGCAGCCAGTCCGGCATCATCACCGACACCAACCACGTGGCCGCTCGCGTGGAGGAGGTTCGACCCCATCGGATCCAACGCGCTCTAAAGCATGGGCATGTGGCGATTGTGGCTGGATTTCAGGGGGTGAGCCGCCACGGTGAAGTCACCACGTTGGGACGTGGTGGATCCGACACCACCGCGGTGGTTCTCGCAGCAGCGCTGGGCGCCGAATGGTGCGAGTTGTGCAGTGACGTGGACGGAGTCTTCTCCGCTGACCCCCGCATTGTGTCCCAAGCCCGTCGACTCGACGAGCTCCCACTCGATGCTGCGGTGGCCTTGTCCCGCGCCGGCGCTCGCGTGCTGCATGCCCGTGCGGTGGAGTTGGCCCGCGAGCTCGGCGTTCAGCTGCTCGCATCCGCCACTGATCGACCGGCGGGCTCTGGAACTCGACTGCCCCCCGGTCCCGCGCCCGAGACCCCAATCGGGGTCACGCTCGATGTCAAGCTGGTCGAATTTGAAGCATCCGATCTCGAGCGTATCCAGGGCGTCGACGGCGCGGTTCGCCACATCCGACCCGGCGCAAAAGGCTACACCCTACTCGTCGACACGCGGAACCTCCCCGAGTCGCAGTTCCACGGTACCGGCCGGCCCGTGGCCACCGTCACTGCCGTCGGCCGCCGGCTCGTGACCCACCCCATCCTCACCCACAAAGCATTGGCCGCAGTGTCGGTTCCGGTGGAGCGTTGGTGGGTGGACCACACAGCGATCCACGTCCAAGTGGACCGCGCACATGCCCACGCTGCGGCCCGAGACCTCCACGCCACTCTGGTCGAAGATCCGCACTCTGTATGAACCAATGTTGCACCAAAAAGGTCATGTAGTGCACCCACCACCGCCAAGACCCACCCTATGGCGTTGCGGAGCCGTGGGTATATGCCTATGTTCAGCAAGATGACCGACCCGCGCGGCCCACTCGCGCACGTGAGGCAGATTCCATGAATGCGTCTGGCAGCCCTCCTTCCTGGCAAGACAACATGTTCCGCCAGTTCCTGAACCCACCGAACTGGTTCACCGCCGCAAGCATGTTCTGTGGCATGTACGCGATTGTGCTGGCCGTGGGACTCAACGGCGATCCCGACTTTTACCGCGCTGGGCTGATGATCCTCTTCGCCGGCGTGTTCGACACCATCGACGGCGGTGTCGCTCGGCTTACCAAGACCGGCTCCGACTTTGGCATCCAGCTCGACTCGTTGGTCGATGTTGTGTCGTTCGGAGTGGCGCCGGCCTTTCTCCTTTATGCATGGGGAGCATCTGCATTCGGCACGCTCGGCTTGGTGATTGCGTTCTTCTACGCCCTGTGTGCAACCTTCCGGCTTGCCCGCTTCAACACCAAGGCCGACGGCTCCAAGTCGGCCTGGAATGAAGGGCTGGCGGTGACCATGGCAGGTGCAGGCGTCGCGAGCGCCGTCATGGCGCACAGCTACATCGACGGCAACTTCAACCACTCCGCCAGCGCACTGCTGATCGCCATCTTGCTGAGCATTCTGATGGTGAGCTCGGTGCCATATCGTGGCTGGAAGACCCTCCGACTTCGCGGTCGCGACCTGTTCGGAGTGGCCCTCACACTTGGCTTCACCCTTGTGATGGCGGTACGCGTTGACATTTCCTGGGCGTTCTTTCTCGGCAGCATCGTCTACGTCGGCTCGGGTCCAGTAGAGGCCCTGTTCACCCGGCGCTGGCGAGTTTCCGACCACGACGACCTACAGGTGGCGGGCGTTCGCATCAGCGACGACTGAGCCTGCGCATCCCCCTCCGCATCGAGACCCGACGCTCGCCTGGCTCTCCAGCGCGGGCGATTTTGCTGCGAACCCACACCAAAAACATCGCCGGAGCCCCTTCCTCACCCAGGCCTCTCCTTGATTGAAGCTGTCCTCCAGACCCTGACCCGTCTTGTTCCGCCATCTCGGCGGGACGACCCGATTGCCCGCCGCAAGAGCTTGTTTCTGATCGGCATCCTGCTGATGGTCGTTGGCACGCTTCCCATCAATTTCCTGTATCAGGTGTTGCTCAAGGAATGGAACCTCCTGTTCTTTTCTGGGTTCACCCTCGCATCGTTTCTCACGATGCTGTTGATGTACCCACGCCGCGACATCCACCGCACCGCCTGTGCCTTCACGCTCGTCTGGGGTCTGCTTGGCGTGCTCGGGACCGCTCTTTTCTCGGGTGGACTCTACAGTGTGGTGGTTCCCATGACTGCGGTCTTTCCGCTGCTCGGACTTGCACTGCTCGATCGACAGGCTGGGGTGCGGTGGGGCGGCATCACGGCCATCTCGCTCGTGGCTTTCGGACTATTCGAGAGCACAGGCTGGACTCCCAGAAACGATGTGGCCGCGTTCCAGCAACCGCTGCCCATCACCCTGAACCTGCTGCTGCTGCTGGGCTTCACCAGTGGCTTTGCCTGGTTCATGCAGTCTCTCAACGCCCTCAAGGAGTCCCAGCTGGTCAAGGAGCGGCAGAACGCAGATGACGCCAATGCAGCCAAGTCAGCGTTCCTCGCCAACATGTCCCACGAGCTGCGCACCCCCATGAACGGTGTCTTGGGCCTCACCGAGGTGGTGCTGCTCGACAAGCACCTGGCCCGCGAACATCGGCTCCGACTCCAGACCGTGCTGAGCAGCGGCCGCGCTCTTGTCAGCTTGCTCAACGATATTCTCGACTTGTCGAAAGTGGAAGCAGGGCAGCTCGTCCTCGAGACCATCCCTTGGAGTCCTCGCGACGTGGCACAGGATGTGGAGCGCCTGTTCGGTGAGGTCGCCCGCAACAAGGGGCTCCGTCTCACGCTCGACGTCTCCAGTCGGAGCCTGCCCGAGATGGTTCGCGGCGACCCCACGCGCGTGCGCCAGGTGGTGTGCAACCTTGTGGGCAACGCGGTCAAATTCACCGCAGACGGAGAGATTCGACTCCACGTCTGGACCGACTCCGACACACTCTGGATAGAGGTCTCCGACACCGGCCCTGGCATCCCCCTCGACGTCCAAGCAAAGATCTTCGAGCCATTCACCCAGGCCGATGCGTCGATGACCCGTCGACATGGTGGAACGGGTCTGGGTCTGGCCATCTGTCGCCGACTCACCCGCTTGATGGGCGGTGAGATCGAGCTCGAGAGCACACCAGATGTGGGCAGTATCTTTCGGGTGCGCCTGCCGCTGCACAAGGTCGTGACCCCGGAATGGCACCCATCGCCCGCCAGCTCTGCCCCCGTCGAAGACCCATCGCTCGACGCGCCCCCCACCGTTGAACCTGCAGCATCTGTGCCCGTGCACTCCACAGAGCCCCAAGCCAAGCTGGCTCTGGTGGTAGAGGATGTGGCGATCAACCAGATGGTTGCCGAGAGTATGCTTGAAAAGCTCGGATTCAACGTCGAGACCGTATCCAACGGCGAGCAGGGTCTCGCCCGGATCCTGGGCGGTCCTCGATTCGATGTGGTGCTGATGGACTGGCACATGCCCCAGATGGATGGTCTCGAAGTCACGCGCCTGGTCCGACTGGCCGGGCGCCATACACCCATCATTGGACTGACGGCCAGCGTTCGAGATGAAGACCGAGAAAAGGCTCTGGCAGCAGGGATGGACGCCTTCTTGGGCAAGCCGTTCACCCAAAAAGAACTGGAGACCGCCCTCCGCGCAGTCATCCGCTCCTAACGACAGGTGGGACTTGTCCGAGCGATACGCGCACCGGCACGCCGTTCAGCACTGCGTTCCCACACCCTTCATCGAGGTCGTTGGGATCGGTGAGGTCGTTGATGCTCACACCCGGATGAGCCGACGCAACCCGCAGACGAACCCCTTTTCGGTTGTGACCCCATCCATGGGGCAGACTCACCACCCCACGCATCATGGCATCGGTGGGTTGGACCGCTACAGACACCGCACCAACTCGACTCTCCACGTGAGCCACGGCACCTGCGGTCAGGCCCACCGCCGCGGCATCGTCGGGATGCATCCACAATGTGCAGCGGTCCTTGCCTTTCACAAGGCGTTCACTGTTGTGCATCCAGGAATTGTTCGACCGCAGGTGGCGTCGGCCGATGAGGCGGAACGGCCGCTCATCAGGCGGGGCATCGAGCGTTGACTCCAGCCGGGGTAGGTCGCGAAGAAGGGCGGGAGGCGCGAGGTGTACAGTCTGATCTTCGGTTCGTAGCCGCGCGGGCAGGCACGGCTCCAGGGGGCCGAGGTCGATGCCATGCGGTGCTTCACGCAAGCGTTGCAGCGACAGCCCTGACAGCCCGAGCCACCCCCCATGGGCTCCCGTGCGCAGGGCCAAATCGAGCACACCACTCGGGCCGAGCCACTTTCGGACGGTACGCTCGGTCCACACCGCGGGGCCTCGCCGGGTCTGCAGGCGCTGCTCAAGGGCCACCATCACTTCCCAGTCGTGGCGCTCGGATGGAGGGCGCGGCACCATTGGGGGAGACCACTTCACTGTGTTGCGCACCGCCAGCGCCAGAAACACAAGGTCATAGTGATCTCGGGTGAGGGGACTCGCCGGTGGCAAGATCACGTTTGCATGGCGGGTGGTCTCGTTGATGTAGGGGTCGAGACTCACCATGAAGTCGAGATCTTCCAGGGCCGCCGCGAGGGCCCGACCGTCGGGTGTGGACAAGACCGGGTTGCCGGCCATCGTGAGCATCGCCCGAATCTGTCCTTCTCCCGGAGTGGTGATCTCTTCGGCGAGCACCGAGACCGGCAGCTCTCCACCCACTTCCGCCACACCGCGCACGCGACTGGTCCAGCGGCCATGACTGCCTGGCTTCTCCATGCCGAACACACCCGCCACGATGTCGACCGCTGGACTGGTGAACATCGCACCACCGGGGGTGTCGAGGTGCCCAGTGACCACATTCAGCGCGAGGATCAACCACTGGCAGGTGGCTCCGAAGCGCTGGGTCGAGGTGCCCATCCGCCCATACACAACCGCGCGGGACGTTCGGGCCACCGAGCGGGCCAGATCTCGCACCGTCTCGGATGGAATGCCGGTCAGCGCGGCGGTGCGTTCGGGAGGGTATGGGGCGACCGCGATGCGAAGCGCATCGATCTGCGAGACCGGACAGCGGCCGGGGTCATCGAGCCCCTCTTCGAAGACGACCTGCAGCATGGATGCCAGGAAGAGTGCGTCGGTTCCGGGCCGGATGAAGTGGTGTTCCGTGGCGAGCGCTGCAGACTCCGTGCGTCGGGGATCGAGCAGCACCACACGCCCCCCACGCTGCACAATCCCCTTCAGCCGCCGCCGCACGTCGCCTGCGCTCATCAGCGAGCCGTTGCTGGCGGCGGGATTGGCGCCCAGCATCAACAGAACGTCGGTGCGGTCGATGTCGGGCACGGGAAGCAGTAGCTGGTGGCCCAAGCAGTGGAACGACACAAAGTGGTGCGGCAGCTGGTCGACCGAAGTGGCACTAAACCGGTTGCGCGTGCCCAGGGCTCGCACGAGAGAGATCCCAAACAGGACGTTGCCGTAGTTGTGGACCGTGGGGTTGCCCTGGTACACGCCCACGGCATTTCGTCCGTGCGCCTCGCGGACCCGACGCAAGCCGTCTGCCGCCGCATCGAGTGCCTCATCCCAGCTCACCGCCCGGAATCGATCTCCCTCCCGAATGACCGGCTGCCGCAGGCGATCAGGGTCGGTGTGGAGGTCTTGGAGTGCCACCGCCTTCGGACAGATGTGCCCCTGTGAGAGCGGATCGATCTTGTCCCCCTCAATCCGAACGATGCGCTCCCCGTCGAGGTGGATGTTGATCCCACACATCGCTTCACACAGGTGACAGGTCCGGTGGTGAATGCGACGCATACTGGCTCCCCGGCCCCTGGAAGGCCATCGTCATGGTGGGACCACCAGTCTACTCAATAGGGCCACTGTCCCACGTAGTTGCCCGGTGGATCGTAGTCGCACATCCAGATCTCACTGCCGTCTGTGCACTCGGTCCGCGCACAGCCAACCCGCTCGGTGGTGGACCAGACCAGCTGCGTGTAGTGCCCACACATCTGTCCCGGTTCACAGGTGTTGGCGTCGTAGTCGTAGTAGACCACCTCGCTCGCCCAGGCATCGACCACCTGCGCCGGCGTGCTCTCAAACGACGACCAGTAGAGATTCTCGCCATATGGCGAGGAATAGTCGTGCTCCATCATGCACCCATTGGCAGCCAGTTGCGCCGACCAGTCTGCCGCGATCGCGGCGAGGGCATCGTCCCACACCAGATCCGGCACACCCACACCGGCTCGAACCGCATTGTGCGCGGCGATCATGCCCTCCATCCCGGCCGGCTCTCCGTCGTCGGGCTCACCACCTGCATCGCTCGTAGAGTCGCCGGTGGGACCGGAGTCCACCCCTCCCGTTTCGGGCTTGGGATCGGTGCATGCCATACCCGCCAGAACGCACCACACAGCCAGCCGGTCACTGCGTCGAAGAAACTGCATCATCGGTTCCACTCCACCCGAGGCCCAGCGAGAGGGCCGCCGCCCTCTCCTGTAGCCTGTTGAGACCCTCGACCGCGGACAAGCCGATGGGTTGCGCCAGTGGAAACGCGGTCAGTCGTCCTGTACGCGACGCCGCAACGCCTTGAGCTTTCCCCGCTTCGACTTGGCGTCCATTCGACGCCTCTTGCTGGCCCGTGTGGGCTTGGTCGGCCGACGCTTCTTGGGCGGCCGCAGGTGCGCTCGAATCATCTCGGCCACCCGATTCAAGGCATCATCGAGATTGGCGGACTGCGAACGGGAGGTGCGGGCCGTCACTACCAGCTCGTCGTCGCCAGTGACGTAGCTTGGATAGGCGGCGCGCACGCGCGCAAGAGCGGATGGATGGATCTCATGGAGACTGCCGAGGTGAAGCCGCACCCGAACCGCCGTGTCAGTGGTGTTGGCATGCTGTCCGCCCGGCCCTCCGCTGCGGGTGGTCTCCACAGTAAACCGCCATCCTGGGATGGTGATGCGGTCATTGATGACGAGGTCGCGAGGCATATCGACGTTCCGCTCGCGCACGAGGGGTGCGCAACCACCCCAACGGTAACGTGCCCGGCCTCGAACCCTCACCTTGCGCAGTGCCCATCGGCGCATCCACCACTGCGCACACGCTCACCCATGGTTCGCGGTCTCCGACGCATCGGTTGGAAAACGAGAGACCATCGACAAGGTCCAGCGGGCGCTCGCAGGCTAAGTACGCACAATGCACACCCACGGGGTCAGCATGGTTCGAACAATCCTGCCATTCGCGTTCCTGATTGCGTGCGGACCTCCGCCCAAGGGGGTCGACTACCGCGGCACACGCCTCGCGGTGGTCGACATGCACCTGCATCCCGGAGACTGGCAACAAGTTCCCGAGAGCACCCAAGGCTACCTCGCGTCCCGCTTCCCATTCCCATTCGGCCTGCGCCCAGAGCAAGTGGCTGAGGGTGTGTTGACCGGTGAAGCCATCCTGGACCAGCTCGACGATGCTGCTGTGAGTGCTGCCATCCTCTTTGCAGTCTACGCCCCACGCACGGTGGGCGTGGCCACCAACGAGCTCGTGTTGCGCGAGCGGAGAGCCGACACGAGCCGACTCTGGGGACTCGCCAGCCTCCCCGTCGACCGCTGGGACGAGTCGAGCGAGGCAGCGCTTGCGGCCCTGAGCGAGGCCCTCGACAACCCTGGGATGGTGGGCATCAAGCTCGCCCACGCGCACATGCACTTCCGCATGGACGATCCGGCCTACTTCTCGATCTACGACATGGCGGTCGCCCATGATGCCCCGGTGTACCTGCACACGGGCACCAGTCCATTCCCCGGCACCCGCACCGAACCCGAATACACCGACCCGGCCTACCTCGAAGCGGCCATCGCTACCCACCCACGGGTGCAATTCATCCTCGGTCACATGGGGTACGACTTCATCGACCAGCGGCCCGGCGATGCCGACACAGCCATCGACCTTGCCGTGCGCTACGACAACGTCTGGCTCGAGCCCTCTGCTCTGGGCAGTCGCGGCTCTGACCCGACCGGAACCAACCTGCCCTTGGTCTTGAAGAAAGCCAAGACCGCCGGTGTGGAGGCCCGTCTCATTTATGGAAGCGACGGCCCGCAATCCCCAGGCTTCGCGGCCGATTACCTCGAGCGCACCCTCACCGCGCTGGAGGCCGCCGACTACTCGGTGGAAGAAGCCCAGCTGATCCTGGCCGACAACGCCAGCAGCCTGTTCGGCATCCCCACCTTCAAGGCCGAGAAGTGACCATGGCTACCTGGCTCCTCCTCACTCTTGCCGCCGCTGCAGCCGACTTCCAGGACCAAGACAAGCAAGGGCATCCCACCCGCGCTGTGTTGCTGGGCGGCTCTGGAGAGGCACACTGGAATGCCGGTGCCTCCGTGGGCTCTCCGTGGACTACCGTCACCGTTCAGCGGGGCCTCCGCGGAGGCTGGACCCCCCTCGCAGAGGTACAGGCCGCCAGCTTTGCCCGCTGGCAACCAGCTGTGGGCGTGGGCAAGCGCTGGATCGACCGCCGATGGCGCCTGACCGGTGAGGGCACCGTAGGCTGGACCCTCCAGGGAGATCCGATTCCCTTTCGCGGGCCGGCGGCCGAGCTGCGGGTCAAAGGCGGGCGCGCTGTCGGGCGGTTCGCTCCCTACCTCCACCTCGGAATGCGGAGCAGCCGCACTGAGGACCGGGTGGAGACCGTCTCAGGCGACATCTTGCGAGAAGAAGCGCGCTGGGAAACCACCCTCACCGGAGCCCTCGGAACCGGCTTCCTGCTGACCGACCGCGTGGGGATCGACATCGGACTCGATTTGCCCTGGGTCCACATGCCCAACCCGAGCATCCCAGGCATGCACATCGGCGTACAGACCGGCTGGGGGAGAAACCAATGAACCGCTCCATCTGCATGCTCTTGCTGCTCTGTGGGTGCGAAGGCTACGTGACCGTGGTGCAGCCCGTCGAAATCTTGGGCACCATCGCCACGGCCGACGGGCATGATGGCCCGGTCCGGCTGGAGGTCTACCAGGCCTGGTCCGGCGACGGCGGCCTCCGCTACCCCATGCGCTTCATCGACGCCTCGTGGGTGTCCACACCTGGCGACTTCACCATGTCGGTCGAGCTGCCCGTAGAAGAAGGCGAGGGACTGGTGCTCTACGGCTGGCAGGACCGCGACGGAGATGAAACCCACTGTGCGCCCGGCGTCGACGACGAGCTTTCAGGAGCCGCGGTGATCTCCGAGACCGACGTGCCCGATGTGGTCGATGGAGACCTCGTGCTGGACTCACCCTGCGTGGGTGCCACCCGGCTGTTTCCCTGAAGCCATGCCCCAAAGATCCTGCCTCCCGCGAGGCTCCGGTCGCGGGTCAGCCCAGCATGCGAGGTGCCAGCTCGGTCCACGTCTGCACCAGTTCGGTGAGCAGACGCTCTCGATCGTAGCTGCGAAACCAGTCGGGATGGTCGGCTTCGAAGCGGGCAGTATCGGTGATCCACCAGATGTGATCGCCCTTTCGCTGCGCACCCGAGTACGACACCGGGAAGGGTCGACCCGTCAGGCGCTCACAGATCGCGACCGCCTCGCGGATGGACACCGACGCCTCTCGGCCACCACCCATGTTGTAGACCCGTCCTGAGCCGGGATTTTGGAACACCGCCCAGAATGCTCGGGCCAAGTCGCTGCTGTGCAGGTTGTCGCGGACCTGTTTCCCTTCGTAGCCGAAGACCGTGTACGGCCGCTCCAGCACTGCACACTGCACCAGATACGACAAGAAGCCGTGCAATTGGGCGCCTGCATGATGCGGGCCCGTGATGCAGCCACATCGCAGCGACGTGGTCTGAAGGCCGAAATAGCGTCCGTACTCCTGAACCATCATGTCGGCAGCCACCTTCGAGACGCCGAACAAGGAGTGCATGCAGTGGTCGATCAGCATGTCTTCGTCGATGCCGCGAGCCCGATAGCGGTGCTCGGATGCCACCTCGTACCGAGACGCCAGCGCTTCCATGGGCAGGCGGTTGGGACGGTCACCGTAGACCTTGTTGGTACTCACGTGGATCACCACTGCATCAGGGCAATGGGTCCGCACCGCTTCCAGCAACACCAGTGTTCCGGTAGCGTTCACGGAGAAGTCGGTCTCCGGTTCACCGGCCGCCCAGTCGTGCGATGGCTGCGCCGCTGCATGGATCACGCATCGGAGCGACGGGCCGTACCGCTTCAACACGCGGTGCACGCCCGCCCGGTCGCGAATGTCGAGGTCGTGGTGGATGTAGCGTTCAACCTCCGCGGTGAGTCGGGCGATGTTGGGCATGTTGGACGCCGACTGCCCGAAAAATTGAGCCCGCATGTCATTGTCGATGCCGACCACATCGAGCCCCTGCGCCGCAAAAAATCGAACCGCATCGGAGCCCACGAGTCCCGCAGATCCGGTCACGAGGATGGCGGACATGGGGCCTCCTGAGGTGGTGGTGGCGCCGTACTGCACTCCAGCTCGAGCGCCTCACTGACCACGTGAAATATCATGGCGCCGATGTCGAGGTGCTCCGCGCAAAACTGTCGGGACCGTCTGCGGTGCGCCTCGCGATCGAAGTTCGGCGAAAGCACATCGTCGAGTGTGGCGCGCAGGGAGTCGCGGGACACAAAGTGAATGGGTGCACCCAACGACTCAAGGCGCTCACTGCCGATGTGTCGGGTGATCAGGAGGGGGGTCCCGGCCGCCAAAGGATCGGCCACCGAGAGAAAGCTGTTCGATCGGTGGTAGTCGAACGGAATCAATATGCACCGCGAGGCCGCGACCACTCGGTGGTACTCGTCGGCTGGAACCTTGCTGCGGATGGTCAGATCGAGGTGGCCGTAGCTCTCGCGCAGCTGTTCGGTATGCTCGAGCTTCCCGAGGAAGAGAATCCGCAGGCCAGTGAGGTCGGCCGCATCAAGCAACGAAAAGTCGCGGTTCTTGCCGCCCAGGAGCAACACGTCAAACTGGAGCGGTGCGACTCGGTAGGTGGGGAGACTGTTCAGACCCAACGGCAAATACGACAGCCATCGCCAGTTCCAATTCGCGGAGAGTGTGGGAAAGCCCATCCGCTCGAGGTCCATCATGACTTTCACGCCAGCCTGCACCGAGTAGACCCGGACCGGATTCGGCGTCGGAGCTCCCGATGCCAGCTGAATCTCTTGCAGTGAACCTCCCGCAGCGAGGGCCATGATCCGGTGGTAAAACGCGAGATCAAGCAACACCAGACGAGCGGTGAGGCCCTCACAATAGGCGAGTCGCGTGAACGCCTCGCTGGGGCCGATACAAATAATGAGATCCAGCAGGTTGAGCTGTCGCACCGTGCAGCGGGCAAGGTCTTCGATCGGCAAGGTAGGGATGCCGCGCTTTCGCACACCGCGACCGAGCTCGTAGATATCCGAGAAGTAGCTGGCGTTGGTGATGTGGAGCTGCGGTTCGACGGACTGCCACAGCACGATGAAGTCGATGAGCGACTGGTAGAGCGCGGCACCCTTGGTGGCGTTGACGAGCAGAACCCGCATACGCCTGGGAACGCGAGCACCGGCCACGAGGTCCCGCCAGCGCGGGTCCATCGCGTAGGGCTGCTCAGTGACCGTAGTGGATGCATCGAGAAGGGCTGGCAAAGGGGCGCTCCTGGTGGGGCGACTCGAAACCTGTGCAGCGTACCCCGACGCACTCCAACAGGATAGCGCGCAAGGCTGCGCCAACTGACTGCTCCAGGCGCTTCCAACCGCCGTGAGACATGCTACCTGCTGGACATCTGGGCGCCGCGATCGTAGCAGAGCATCCATGATTGGTGTCTACGACTCCGGATACGGTGGCCTCACCGTGCTGCGGCACATTCGCCGACTCCTGCCCGAGCGGTCCACCTGCTACCTGGGCGATTCCGGTCGTGCTCCGTACGGTGGCCGCGATGTCCACACCATTCTCGACTTCGCTGAACAGGCCGTAGAGCGGCTGTTCGACGAAGGTTGCCACTTGGTGGTCGTGGCCTGCCACACCGTGAGCTGCGTGGGACTGCGACACCTCCAACAGAGATATGCCCGCCCAGACAGCGATTGCCGCGTTCTCGGTGTGGCCATTCCAGCCGCCGAGATCGCCACCCGCACCAGCCGTGGTCGCATCGGGCTGTTGGCCACCGAGACCACCGTTGCCTCGGGCACCTACATGACCGAAGTGGCGAAGCTTGGTTCCCATACAGTGGTGTCGCGTGCCGCAGGTCTCCTGGCACCGCTGATCGAAGAAGGCTGGGAAGACACCGAGCTCGCCCGAGATGCCCTCCGCCGGTACCTCGCCGACCTCCCCGACATCGACACCCTGCTGCTCGGCTGCACCCACTATCCCCTGTTACACGCCGCCCTTGCAGATGTCGTTCCAAGCGAGATCACCGTTCTTGATCCCGCTCCGTTTGTCGCGGAGCGCCTCGCAGACTGGCTTCGGCGCCACCCAGGCTTCGACACCATCGCAGCCCCTCCTGTTCATCGGATGCTCTGCACAGGCGATCCAAGCCGGTTCGCCCGTCATGGTCGACGCTTTCTCGGACAGCCATTGCCCACGGTGGAAGCCATCGCTGAAGTCGGTGGCCGTCTGGCTCTTCGCCGATCCGATCGCACCCCGATGGGTCAGATTGTGCGGTGAGGCCGTCGGCCCACAGCAGCGGTCGCACAAGAGCCAGAAAAGAGACAAGACGGACATTTTCCGGGCTCCCGCCAGATCGCTGCGTTACGGCGCGGAGGCTTGTTGATTTATCGACGAGGCACCCCGCGCCAATCGGGCGCACTGAGCATCGGGCCTCCCGCCCGGCCATACAATAGAAGACATCCCGCCTTTACGTGGGATGCAAGTTGAGACAGAAATACATGGGAAACCGACTCTTCGTCGGCGGGCTCGCTTGGGCCACGGATGACGATGGCCTTCGCGCCGCATTTGAACAGTTCGGTGTCGTCACCGACGCCAAGGTCATCACCGACCGTGACAGCGGCCGCTCGCGCGGCTTCGGCTTCGTTACCTTCGAGGAAGAAGCCAACGCACAGGAAGCCGTCGAGGCTATGAACGAGACCGAGCTCGATGGTCGTACCATCAAGGTCAACGAAGCACGCGAGCGCTCCCGCGGTCCCCGCGGCGGCGGCGGCGGTGGCGGCTACGGCGGCGGCGGCGGACGCGGCGGCTACGGCGGTGGTCGTGGCGGCGGCGGCGGCGGCTATGGCGGCGGCGGCGGCGGCGGTGGCGCAGCGCAGCTTCGGATGTCTTCGTCGGTACGGGCTCT
>CAJWOS010000126.1 GCA_913044235.1 uncultured Pseudomonadota bacterium | reverse complement strand
TGGTGAGGACGTGGGGGCTCACGATTTTCAAGCGAATGTGGACGCTCGAGATGGACTTGCCGCTCCCCGCGCCCCTGTTCGTCTCGGCCACCGGGGTGACCCCCACTCTGGTTGCACTGCTCGACCACGGGCTGTCACCTGGCGCTGCCGCCGCCATGCTCCTGGCTGGCCCCGCCCTGAACCTACCCGTCATCACGCTCTTGCACCGCCACTTCGGGTCGATCGCGAGCTGGATGGTGGCTGTCCTGGTGCTCGGCGGCGCGATGATCATGGGTGGCGTGGTCGAAGCCCTGCACTGGGTCCCAAGCCCCCTGGTCCAGTCCGCTCCCGACAACGTGCTTCATCCCGTCTCGGTCATCATCCTCGTGCTGCTTGCCGCACGCTCGACCCTCCGCCAAGGGGCCCGCGGAGTCCTCGCCCAGATCATCGAACCCATCGAGGAATGGGACATGTCGGAAGAGGAAGCCCACCACGAAGTCGAAGACCAGAAACATCCGCTTGCCGGCAGTCAGAATCCTGACCAACCGTGATCGAGCCCAGGTCTCGGCACGCCGATCACCATCGACCATGCGGCCCCAAGCGCACATAGACTTTCCGGCTCGCACGCGCCTTGGACCGGTGCGCACAGTCCATCCAGGCCAATCTCCGCCACGTGCTGGGAAAAGATGAAAGGAAACAGTGAATGACGCCCACATCCGGGCGCCAGAACACCGAGACGCGCGCAGTCACCCGTTACCCCGGTTGAGCCCCGATACGACTGGCTCCGGCCGGTTCGGTTTCGGTCGTTCAATGGGCGAATCCGCGGATCCGACATGTCCCTCGGACGTGCGCCGTGGTAGGCTTCCCGCCGATTTGAACGCTGTCTGCTCGCCCCACAGCGGAGACCGCGTCGACATCCTTCGAATGTTCGTCCATCGTCCAGAGTTCTTCTGGCCAGGAGCGCATCCCAGATGGTCTACCTCCTCCTCGCATTCGCCTCGATCTACTGCCTGTTGTGGATTGTTGGTCTCGCTCTCACCATGCGGTCTTCCGAACGGAATCTTGCGGTTCCCGCGCTCGGCGTGCTCGGGTTCATGGGCCTGACCGGATTCGCCGGGATGACGGCCACAGAGGCGCTGGACAATCCCCACAAGCTCGTGGCGGAAAAATACACCCAGCTTGAGGTGGGGATGAACCCCGACCAGGTAAAGGCGCTCTTCGGCGACCCTGCACCGATCGAGCAGAAGTACGAGCTCACGACCTACCACATCGGCATGCCCAAGGGCCTCAACCGGTCCCTGTCGAAAGAGAAGCGCCACGTGGAGCGGGTCGAAGCCAGCATGAAGGTGAAGATCAGTGGCGAGCCGAGCAAGGCCAACCTCGGGCGTCGCGGCGAAGGTCTCGGCGCGCCTGCCAACCGGGAACGCAGCGGCCTGATGGGATTGTCTCTCAAGCTCGTGGAAAACGAGAATGAGACCATCATCACCGAAGGCGAGCACTGGAACTACGAAGACGACGACACCCCAGAAATCGTCGCCAAGAAGATCGGGGAGGCCATCGACGCCACCGAGTCGTGGACTGCCGTGGGCAGCACCGACGAAGAGCCCAACATGATCACCATCGAGCCAGCGCTTGAAGCCAACTTCGGCACCGCCTGCAACGAGGGCAACTGCACCGTGCAGGTCGTCGCAGCCAGCGAACCCGAGCCCGTCGCCGAGGGTGAGGAAGAGCCTGCCCTGGATGTCACCACCGCGGTCATCATCCGAAGCAAGACCGACGGCAAGGCCCAAGACTTCCGCGGCGGCGCATCGGAGGCCTATGTGTGGATCTGGGACGAAAAGGGCGTGGTGCTCGACACCGACTTTTCCAACGCAGACCGGATCGTGGTGGTGGGCTTCGACGACCACAAGGTGGTCTCCTTCATCCAGGCCGGTCTGGGTGTCGAGGCACCTCCCGCGAAGAAAGCAGCGGCGGACGGTGGCGCAGGCTGAGGAGCCGCTTCACACAAGCCCGTCGACAACAGGCAGCACCCATGTGCTGCCTGTTTGTTTTTTTTTGAGGGCCCGACGAGTCTGCAGCCCTCGGGGGTCGTGCTCGTCTCGACGCAGTGCTTCCGACTTGCGGAGGAAGGTGTGACCGAGCTCCAAAATCAACGGCACCGCTCCAGGCCCGCTGCGCCTTCTGGGAAGCGCTCCCATCCTGACGCGCCAGTCTGAAGGCCGATCCTGCCCAACGCATCCACGGCGCCCCCATGGCCGGTCGACGCCAGCTCTGCATGGTCCTGTGGCTGTCTCCAGACTCCCGCGACGCAACGCTTCCGCTCGACCGTCGAACGGCGTCACTGGGACCGCGCCACAAGGTGCAGGCGCCGGCACACCGGCCTCCGACCACCCCCAGGTGGGCTGCCGCCGCCATGTGCCAACCAGGCTCGATCCCCGCGCCGTCTGTCGTGCAGCCTTCACCCAGAGAGTTCCCAGATGCAGACCTGTCCGCAGGTCGGTCTGACAGTGCCTGTTATCGAACCCATCACCCGTCGCCGGTGAGACGCACCCACCACCGCCGCAGCGCAGACGTCCGAATCAGCCCTCGACGTCGTTCGTGTAGCAAGCCGATGTGCAGCGCTCCTGCGAGACGGCCTTGCAGCGATTCCGGGCCGCCTTCATGTCGACCGGGACGTACAGGCTCGGGTCGCCCTCGGCATCCGCGATCTTCTTGGACTTGCGGTCTGCGTCTTTCGCACCCTTGATGCAGGTCTTGTAGGTGTCGTTGTAGACCTTGGTGTAGTTGACTTCAGACTCGTACGTGCCCTGACCGCCTTCCACGATGGCCACGCACGAAGAGGAACAGCCACGGTACTGGCTCACCGGTGGGTAGAGTCCAGCCACAAACCCGATGAGCAGCAGCACAAACGCAGAGGAGCAGCCCATCTTCGAGAAGTCGGGCAGCGGACCTCGGTGAGCACTCACGAAAGATATCGCGGCGACCAACACCGAAAGGCCCATCAGGCCGAACGAAAGGCTCTCCATCATCGGTGCTCTCTGCGTGTGGGGTGCGGTGCCCCGGTTCAGCGAAGTCCAGGCTCCGGCCCGCGCTGTATCCCGTTGCTCCGGGTTCAGTCGAGTCCGAGGAGGTTTCCCCCCCCACCTTGTTCCGAGTTCTTGACGAGCCGGTCAATATCGAGGGACAGAAGAGTCGACGAACATCGACCAGGCATCGATCCCCCCCTGGACGTTGAACACCCGTCGGAAGCCCAACTCCACAAACTGACTCGCGGCGCGGGCACTCCGACCGCCATGGTGGCAAAAGAAGACCAACGGTGTGTCTTTCGGCAGCGCTTCGAGCTCCGCGGCCTTGGCCGGATCCAGCAGCTCTGCACGCAAGGAAAGGTCGGCCTTTGCGCGTTCTTGTTCCGTGCGCACATCGATCAGCCGGAAGCTGCGATCTCCTTCGAGCATCGCGGCCAGACTCCGAACATCGAGTTGACGGACCTGCGCGGGCTCATTCGGATTGTCGATCAGCACACCGCCACCCGATCCGGCCTCGAAGTCGAGGGTGACGCCATCGGCTCGCGGCGCACTTCCGCGATCGACAATCAAGGTCACGCCGTTGCTCTCCACCTTGAAGTCGCCCGGTTTTTCGCGGTCGATCCCGAGCTGGTACTCAAAGCGCGGCGAGACCATGAATCGCGCATACTCGCCAGGGCTTGTGCCTGCGCCTTCGATGGCCGCCTTCATGGCATCGGTCACCGTGATCGTGGGCGCAGTGGGCTCCACGTATTCGACTCCCAACATGGCGTGAAGCTCACCATTCCCAGCCATCTGCTTCACGATATCGGACCCGCCCACGAACTCCTTGCCGATGTAGAGCTGTGGGATGGTGGGCCACTGTGAGAATGACTTGATACCCTGACGTATGGCGGGATCGGCCAGCACGTTCACGCCGTGGAACTCCACGCCCATATCATTCAAGATGCCAACGGCCGTGGCGCTGAAGCCGCACTGCGGCATGTCGGCCGTTCCTTTCATGAAGAGGACAACGTTGTGTTGGTCGATGATGGATGCAATCTGCGCGTGTGCTGGGTCGGTCATGGCTACTCCCAATGCGTTTCTACCGCCGCGCCTATCCGCTTCTGCGCAAGATACGAGGCCTCGCGTCTGGTCCGGGTACACATCCCGCCCAAACGGGCGCCTGTCGCGCAGCCAAGATCGCTTTTCTTCTCCTCGCCCCACCGAAGAGCCCATGTCCCAACGGCATCCAAATCCTGACGCCAGACAGACCATCGTTTCGGTCGTAGGCACATTCGCGATCCTTTGGGCCGCCGCCTGCACGGACCCTCCGCCACATCCGCAGCGCAAGGACGGTGCGCTCGACTACACGCTGCCCGGTCCCCATGCCGTAGCGGTCCAGCGCTACCCCGCTACGGAGCGGCATCCTCCGTTTCTGCTCTTCGGGCCCTCTCGCACGCCGCCGGACTCCTACAGCCTCGCGGCCCTGGAGCTCGACCCGGAACGAGCAAGCCAGATGGCCCGCTGGGTATCGGACGCGCCGCCGGGCTGTCCCACGCGGGCGCTGGAAGGCACGGTGGACGGACCTATCGACGGAACCGAACTTCCTGTGGTGATCATCAGCCACTGCTACGCATGCACTGCGAGCAGTCTCGCAACCGTCGCCAGCCACCTGGCCACCTGGGGCGTGGCGGTTGTCGCCATCAGTCACGAGGGAAACACCCTGTACGACGCTGCCAGTGGAAACGGCGCAGCCCTCGACACCGCCACGCTCGAGCTTCGCGTTGGGCAGCTCGATGCCTGGCTGGCGAGCGGTCCCAGCGGCGTGGATGCTTCCCTGCATCCGACCGATCGCGTCACGGTGGGGCACAGCTTCGGCGTGGTCACCACCGGGATGCTCGCCCAGCGCGATGCCTCTCCCCTTGGCGCCGTCTTCATCGGGGCTCCGGCTGAAAATCCCTTGATTCCCGGGGTGTCTGCAGCGGCACTCACCCTGCCCACGGTCTGGGTGCTGCTTGAGGAAGACAACAGCATCGGAGCGATCGGTAACCAGCTGCTCGAAGACAACGTGGAGCAGGTCTCCGGTCCCACCCGTCTCGTGCGAATTCCGGATGCCGGTCACTGGTCGGTGAGCGACATCGTGGGTGTCGACGCGTCCACCATGCCCGGATGCGGAAATGACACCCGACAGGACGGCTCGGACGACGCATTCTCGTACCCACCGGCCGCCGCGGCTCGTGGCACCACGGCCGAAATCGTAGCCACCGCCGTGCTGCCCTGGTTCGATGGCCACTCAGACACCGACTCGATCGACGTTTTGAACGGATGGAATGGCATCGTGGTCGAGTCTCAGTAGCCGCTCAAGCGGTCAACAAGGCCCTCGCCGGGATCGGCAGCCAACCACGCGCACTTGCACGGGCACCACACCGTCTTTGAGCATGTCGACGCGGCGAGCGGCTCCTTTCGACAAGTCGACCACACGACCAGCGACAAATGGGCCCCGATCATTGACCACCACGCGCACCGCCTGGCCGGTATCGGTTCGCTCCACGCGAAGCACCGTGCCAAAAGGGAGCGTGCGATGAGCAGCGGTACGCTTCCACGGTACGAAGCGCTCCCCAGACGCAGTCGGCTTTCCCCGAAAGCCAGGCCCGTACCAGGATGCGAGGCCCGTCTCGGTGGGGCGACGCGCCACGCAGCCGATCAGACCGACCGCAAGCCACAGACTCCATCGCTGCACTCGACCCTCCGCTGTTGGCAATGCTCTTATCCAACCGCACACGCGGTGCACGGCTCAGAACAGCCGCATTTGCCGCCGCGACGGGCGACCCGACCGCCTCGGTAGAACCACGATGCCGCCACGCTCGGAGACCGCCGACCCGAGCCGGTCGAGCAACCGAGGCGCTACCGACACCAGGTCGCCCGGATCCACACTTTCGAGGTCGGTGAGGTCAGCACAGGGCATCCACGGCCGGGTTCGACCTGCGACAAAGCGCCACGACCAACGACTCTCCAGCGTCCACATCACACTGCCCTTCGCCTGGTGGGTCTCGGATACCGAAGTGCGCTCCGTACTGCCCGCATAGACCACGCGGTGGGGCCCCCAGCGCACGGTCTGCGAGGGGTGCAGGTGTCCGCTCATGACCGCGCCCAAGGCGTCGGGCGGAAGCTGCGCTTCGCTGACGGTCTCCCGTGGCGCGCCCACACGGAATGTGAAACCTGGCACCCGCGCTCCCACGAAGCCTTGGTGACAGACCAGCAGGTCCACGCCCCCACGCACAGCCGGACGCACCAGGGCACCCCATTGGTCGGCCGTGCGGCAGTGCGGCACCAAGCCCACCTTGAGCCCCGCCACCCGTACCTGTTCGGGTTGGTCGACGAGCACCCAGCGGGCGCTCCCCCCGCCAAAGTGCGGCGCCAGCCCCCAGCGGTCGTGGTTTCCCGCAAGCATCACCAGCGGCACCCGCTGAGCCACCTGGGAAAAGAGGGCTGCCGCTCGAGCCACGGCCTCCGGTGGGGGACGCGAGCGGTCAAACACATCGCCCGTATGAATCACCAGATCTACCTCTTGGCGAAGTGCCGGCTGGAGAGCCTCCTCAAGCGCTGCCTGGTGGTCGTGCGATCGACACCAGTCCGTAGGTCCCCCTCGCGTGGGGAGCGCCATGCCCAGATGGGTGTCGCCGAGCTGTAGAATCCGCATGGTCTCAGCATGCGTCGTTTCCACGCGCCGTGAATGCCAGAAAAAGTCCGACTCCACAAGAGTCCGGGCTACAGTCCTGTCCATGCACCAGACCACTACCATCGGCTGTCTCAATGCCCTGGTCTTCGGCCTCGTCGGCTGCAACGACTACAGCATCGTGAAGCAACCGGCGCGGGAGTCGTTCTTCCAGGACTCCCGAGACAATGTCGATCTTCTGCTGATCATCGACGACTCCCCGTCCATGCTCGAAGAGACCGACTCCGTGGCCGCGGCCAACGAGTCCCTGCTCGCATCCCTCCTGCTGCTCGAAGTCGACCTGCGGGTGCGCGCCGTGACCACATCACGCGAAGTGCTGCTGGACTGGACCCCCGCCGACTCCATCACCCAGCTCGACGACTTGACCGCACCCCTCGAAGCCGGGCTTGAGGGGGATCGGTTTGAAGCCGGGCTCGATGTGGCAGTCGAGAGCGCCACCGATGTACGCGACGAAGCAGTACTTCACGTGGTGATCCTCTCCGATGAAGACGACGGCTCCCAGAGGTCGGTGACCGAAGCCATCGACGCCCTCACACGCTCCGCTCCTGGCGGCCTCCGCCTGCATGCCGTCACGGGTGATCTGCCCGCCGGATGCGCCCGAAACGGCGTGGCGGCCGATCCTGCCCCCCGCTACCGAGCGGCTGCCGCGGCCACCAACGGACAAGGACAGTCGATCTGCTCACCCTCGCTCGCCGACGATCTCGAGGGACTCACAGCAGGCTTCACCGGGCTCCAGCGGAGCTTCCCGCTCACGTCGATCCCCGACGAAGACAGCTTGCTCGTGTGGGTTGAAGACGCCTCCATCGCGCCCGCAGCCCAGCATGCATGGCGCTGGATGCCTGCCGACAACGCCCTCTGGTTTGATGGCTTCGGTGTCCCGCCGCCCAAGGCTCGCATCGACGTCGAGTACAACGTCGCTCGGCCCGAGGCCGGCGCCGGTATCGCGCGCCTTCCCGACACCGGCTCGCTTCGTTGACCCCAAGCCCCGCTTCCACCATCTTTCCGTCAACTCGAACGAGCTCCTGTGGACTTTGAGACCGCCAAACTCTTCACCATCGGGATCCTGCTGGGCTTCGCCGCACTGGAGCTTCTGGCCGGTCGTTTTGTGCATGCACGCACCTCCACGTGGCGCGACGCCATCATCGATGCCAGCACTTCGCTTGTGCTCCCTCTTGTGGCCATCCCCGCCATCTTCACCGCAGCACCCCACGTGGCCGAGCTCGTGTTGCCCAGCAGCGAAGGATGGCTGGCCGGACTTCCCGGCTGGGCCATGTTCAGCATTCTGCTGATCGCCGACGATCTCACCCAGTACTGGTGGCATCGGCTCTCCCACACCTCCTGGCTCTATCCCCTGCATCGCGCACACCACTCCGGCCGCTACCTCTCGATTCGCGTAGTCTACCGGAACCACGTCGTCTACTACCTTCTGATGCCGGGCCTATGGCTATCGGCCATCCTGGTGTACTGGGGCTTCGGTGCGGTCTATGGGATCTACATCTTGCTGAAGATGTCGATCATCATCGGTGCCCACAGCAGCGTGCCCTGGGACGCCCCGCTCTACGCACGCTTCCCTCGCCTGATGTGGATGGTGGAGCGGGTGGTCTCCACACCGGCCACCCACTCGGCCCATCATGGTCTGCAGGCAGAAGACGGCATCACCCACTACAAGGGCAACTACGGCAACCTGCTGTTTCTGTGGGATGTGCTGTTCGGCACCGCCCACATCACCCGACGCCGACCCACCACGTTCGGCATCGAGCACCTCGAACCCGTGCGACTGGTCGACGAGCTGCTGTGGTTTGCACCCGCGGTCCCTTCCCCACGCCCAAACGCCACCGATTCCGCCACGCCGTCCTGACCGCCGCTCGTCACAGCGTGAGATGCGTGTTCCAGCCCGGAAACCAATAGGTGCGGTCGGGCGTGTTCCGGAAGAAGTCATGGGTCTTCGGGAGGTCCACCTTCACGATCTCGCGTGGTGGTTCGTCTTTGCCGCTGAAGAAGTCTTCGTAGTGCGTAAAGATCACATGCCGGGGCTCCACCAGATGCAGCACGGAGTCACCGGAATTCATCTCTCGATTCGCCACGTCCATACTCACCAGCGCCAGATCCACGCCACGTTCTTCCAGCATCGCACGCGGAAAGAAGCCGGCAGGATGGCCGGTGCTGGACGACTGGATGTACACCCGTGCCGCCACTCGACCGGCATCGAGAAAGTCCACCAGAAAGGCAATCGTGATGCCTTCCTGGTAGTGATGGACGCGCACCGGCGGACGACTCCGGGGCGCATCGAGCTGCCGCTTGTACAGGTGGAAGAAGGCCCACTGGGCCGGATGACCCGACAGGATCGGCCAGATGCGAAGGCGCCCGCCTGGATGCATCCACGGCCGGCCGATGCGGTCGACGGTGGTGAGCTGATCGTTCACCGACACGACAGGATGGGTGAGTGGCGTGACCGCGAATGTATGCGCGAGTGTCTGGCTGCCGAGAAACACGGCATCGGGTGCGATGTGGGGATCCACCGTGGGTACAGCCATGGCGTGATCGTAGTGGCTGTGCCCCACGACCACAGCCTGCACTGAGCCCAGGTGCGGCACAAAGGGGGCCACCTCCTTCGGATCGGAGATGGAGTGCCCAAACACCACCTGCCGCAGCGGGATGTGCGTGAAGAAGGGATCACACAACACCGCAGTGCCGAAGCCCTCCACCACAGCACAGCACACGCTCGCAAACCGCACGGAGAGCCCCAGCTCACTCCCCACCGAGACCGACCCGTCGAACGGGAAGTCGCGCAGTCGGGAACCGCATCCAGCCAGACCTGCACCGAGGGCCAGCAGCGAACGACGACTCAGCGAGCTGGACACATCACATCCATCGCTGTGTTCCAGCCTGCCCGAATGGGCACAGGGATCCAGCCATCTTGTGCGGCGAAGTGGAACATGGGGTCCTGGGCGCACCGACCGGCCGGCGCTCGGAGTCGCAGGTCGATGGTGCCTGGTGGCACGTTCACCAGACCTCCGGACCCAGAACCGGAGGTGGCATTGAGACCGGGGTCGGCCAGGGTGAGCGCGTTTCCGTAGAACAGCGACCCACCACCATCCACCTCCGCGGTGACATCTTCCACATTGTTCGTGTCGTTGCCGTCGATGTTGAGCCCCTCCCAAGTGAGAAAGAGCACATTTCCCCGGTCTGAGCGAGCGGTCAGGCCGAGTCGTTCTGCGTTTTTGTCGGCCAGGTCCGGTGGCACAGCGACCTTGTACCACTCGTACCAAGACATTGAGGTGTTCTGGGCGAACAGGGTGGGCACCATGTCCGGGTGGGTCGCTGTAATGACCACATCGGTGTCGACCGGCAGTCCCGGAATCTTCCACCCACCGTTTTCATCGGAGCGGGTACAGGCAATGTCGTCGAAGTCGGGCGCACAAACGTTCACGTCTTCGACGGGCTTGCCGATCAGTGTGCGAAACACACCACGAAAGCAGGCGGTGCCTTCCGGCTCATCGCAGGTGGGCACCACAAGCGCTTTGCAGCCCGTGAGCATCAGCAAAAAGGAGCATCGAAAACGCACACACGCTCCACATGGGTGGACCGCCACGGTACCACGGGTCGGTCTCCTCGCCGACGGCTCGTGGGGCTCACGTGATTCCTTGCGGAGAGACGACAGGCGCGGCCCCACCCTCCAGGTGTCGCGCCTGCCGACGGGTGGTCGCCGACCGTCGACTTCCAGCGTCTCCTCGGAGCCGTCGAGGCACTCGCTTGCGCCCGGAGCGGGTGTAGTCCCGCTCGAGTGCGGCGCGAACCGTCTCCTCATCGAGCCCTCTCTCCTCGACCAAGAAGTCGTTGATCAACCACAACAGGCGCAACAATGCGATGCCATGCGTCTGCCCCACCTGCGCCATCAGGTACCGGGTGAAGTCGGAGACCGCGAAAAACGGCGAGGGCGCTCCCGACCACAGCAGCGGGGTCGCATCCACGAAATTGCCGCTGTTGCCCACCAAGTCCCACACCTTCGCCACCCGACGCAGGTGCAGCAACGTGGGGAAGTCCAGCGCATCGGTGGCCAGCACCTCGTACGGCGGCGCCTTCGACCATGTGAGAACCCCGTCAAAGCGGGTGATGGGCGCGCCACGAAGCCGCTTCAGGATGCCGAGCTGGATCTCTTGGGGCCCCCAAGAAAGCAACGTGTCGAAGCCACGAGCGAAGGCATCCAGCCCTTCCCCCGGCAGTCCCCCGATCAGGTCGGCGTGGATGTGCACCCCGGTGTGTGTCCGCAGCCAAGTGATGTTTTCGCGGGCCTTTTCGAGGTTCTGCCGGCGCGAGATCTTCCGACCGGTCTCGTCGTCGAGGGTCTGCAGACCCACCTCAAGCTGCACCACGCCGGGCGGAAAGGCCGCCAGCAGTTCCCGCAGCGCTGTGGGTAGGCGGTCGGGCACCATCTCAAAGTGCACAAACAGCCCCGGACGCATCCGGTCGAGGAAGAATTGGAGGATGCGGCTGCTCTTGGCGATGTGCAGGTTGAACGTGCGATCTACGAACTTGAAGCGGGTGGCGCCACGTTCGAAGAGGCGGTCCAGCTCGGCGAAAAGCACCTCCAACGGCACGGCGCGCACGCCAGTGTCGAGCGCCGACAAGCAGAACGAACAGCGGAAGGGGCAACCGCGCGATGCCTCCACATACAGCACCCGATGCTGGATGTCCCGGTCGGTGTAGAGCGCGTAGGGCAGCGGGAGCTCCGCCAGCGGGGGGAGCCCTCCATCGATCATGCGACCCGTCGGGGGAGTGCCCGCCAGGATCGCCTCGCACAGGGTGCGAAACGCGGTCTCGCCTTCGCCACGAATGGTGTAGTGCGCGCGCTGCACGATGGGCTGCCATGCGGAAGGGTCCACAGGCTCATGGCTCACCTCGGGGCCCCCCAGCACCACCGTGACCGAAGGCGCAAGAGATCTCACGAGCTGGACCACATCCAGGGTGAGGCGAACGTTCCAGATGTACACCCCAAGGCCGAGGATGGTGGGATTCCGCTCAAGCAGATCGGCGGCGATGTCGACCGCCGACTGTCGGAGCGTGTACTCGGCGATGGTGGCATCCAGCCCTTCGAGGCTGGCCGCGAGACAGCGCAGCCCCATAGCGCTGTGGATGTAGCGGGCATTGATGGTAGCCAGGACGATGGCGGACATGGGACTCGGTGGGGATGTCGACGAGACGTATCCAGACAGCACGAGCGCGGCTGTGCTTTGACAGACCATCCTGCACATCTGGACCATACGCGCCCTGATAGGGTCTCAGGTGCGCAACGAGGCATGCCGATGGACAGCGACCGCAATCCCTACAGTCCACCCACCGCCGCTCTTGGGCTCGGCCCAAAGCCTGCGCAGCCAGAGGAGGCGTTTCCGCCAGATGGCGACCTGGCGCAGGCTCTTGTCGGTGCGATCCGCCTCAATGCAGGAGCCGCGGTGCGAGAAGGATGGGCACGCAGCCGGGGGCGGAAGCGTGGCGTCAACATCGCGTTCTTCCTGTTTTCCTGGATCTATGGTGCGTCAATGATCGTGGTGACCGCTCTGACATTCGCACTTGCAGGACTGAACTTCACCGACCTCTTCGATCCCATGCTCACGACGCAGATCACCGCCGAACTCACCTCCAACGGCGCCTACCTTGCCGCCGCGAGCCTGCTCACCGCTCCCGTCAATGCACTGCTCTACCTGAGCGTATGGAACGTGGGGCTCCGCCTCGCGAGTGGGCAAGAGGTGCGCTTCGCCGACACCCTGCCGGCGCGAGCGATGGGATCAGCGGTCCTGGTCATGCTGTGCCTGGCTCCCTTGGGGATGCTGCCCATCTTGCATCCGACAGCCGGCTACCTCAGCCTGCCGGTCTGGATGCTCACGATGTGGTCCCTGCCCTTGCTCCTCGACCGAGACATTGGTGTGGGGGAGGCGCTCCGAACGTCGTTCCACCTCACCCGCCACAACATTCTGGCGATTCTCGGGCTCGGAGTGGCACTGCTCGTGGGGTACTTCGCCGCTGTCATCACATGTGGTATCGGTCTCGTCTGGTTCCTGCCCGTCGCCACAGGCACCCTGGGATCCGCCTGGCGTCAGCTGGCCGGCCTCGGCCGCCTCGCACCCGAATAAAGCCGCACGGGAACGGTGCAACGATGTCAGATTTCCTCGACCACTTCTTCGACTGGCTCCCCATTCTCGAGCCTCGCAGCCGCAAGCGCCAGCGCCTGATGGAAGCGCCTTTTCCCGAAGACTGGCGGGCCATTCTCCATCGAAACGTGCCTTTCTGGCGAGCGTGGACACCAGAGCGGCAGGCCGAAGCAGAGCCCATGATTCAGGCCTTTGCCGGCGAGCAGGCCATGACCGGCGCACAAGGACTGGAGCTCACCGAAGAGATGCGCGTGGTGATCTCCGCCTCCGCCGTGCGGCCGGTGCTGCGACTCGGCCTCGACTACTACGATCACATCAGTGAGATCGTGGTCTACCCCTTCGAGCGGCTGTCGGTGCCCGGACACGGTGACCGCGTGCTGGGGGTGGCCCACGCACATGGCGTCGTGGTCTTGAGCTGGCCGGCCGTGCTGCGCGGACTCCGAGACCCAAATGACGGTCTCGACACCGCGCTGCACGAATTCGTGCACATCCTTGATCTCGCCAATGGCGCGATGAATGGCGAGCCTCCGCTTCGCGAACCCGAGCATGTGAACCCTTGGGCCCGCGTGCTCGGACGGCGCTTCGAAGCCATGCAGGACGGCGCCCGCACCCCCCTGCGAGACTACGCAGCGGTGAATCCAGCCGAATTCCTGGCCGTATCAAGCGAGCACTTTTTCGAGCGACCTGCGGAACTGCGGCGAAAGATGCCCGATCTCTATCGACAGCTCGAGCAGTTCTATGGATGGGATCCCGCCGGGTGATGTCGCCCGGCCACGGGGCCGGGGGGCCCGAAAGCTCCCCCTTTGCTTCAGTCTCCGAAGCGGACCTGCCGCTGGAGCGACCGGTCCAGAGTCACACGTCCGACCGGGACCAGACGCGCGCCGTGGTGAACGGCAAAGACCACCTCGGGGCCGGGTGCGCCCAGCTGAGACCGCCCAGCGGCAGCAGACCAGATGGTCTCGAAGGCCGCCCCATCCCATGGTGGGAAGAGGGTGATTCCCGTCGGACCGTGGTGGAGATCTCCAGCGCGGACCCAGTGACCGCGCTGGCGGGTGCCTTCCAGTCGGGCATACACCGGACGGGTGAGGCCGAGGGGAAGAACGACAGCGATGTGAGTGTGGAGCATGAGCCACCTCCTGGTGTGCTGCAGATGCAGCAATTCCGTCCACCACACCGACGAAATGTCGGGGATGAATCGATCCAGGAAGGCGCAGGAAACTCAGGCGGACATCTTTGACCTTGGGAGTTGGCTCAGCTTGTGCACATTTTCTGCACAGCCGGTTGTCGTAGTGGATCCTCCGCGGCACCGCCACCGGAAATCTGCATCGAACAGCTGGACACTCCCTGCTCGTCCACCGGAGCGGGCGGTGCTAAACTTCCCCACAAACGGACATGACCGAACTTCCCCCACCAATACCGCTCACCCGCCTCGTGCCCATCGCAGCTGCTGCAGTCGTGGGGTTGGTACTCGGCATGGCACTTCGAGGAAGTCCAACGGCAGCGGACCCGCCCGCAGTCGAGTCGGCGATCGACGCCTGGACCTGCTCCATGCATCCACAGATCCAGGAGACCCAGTCCGGCTCCTGCCCCCTCTGCGGCATGGACCTTGTTCCGGCGCAGACTTCCGGCGACGGCCCAACGGATGCCGTCGTGTTGACCGACCGCGCTCGCACGATGGCCCGCCTGCGCACCACTCCGGTCGCATACCTCGCGGAAGAAGGCAGCCTGCTGCGGCTCCTGGGCCGGCTGGAGCCCGCGGAGACCGAGCGCCGAAGCGTGACCGCCTGGGTGGGTGGTCGGATCGACCGCCTCGTGGTCACCACCACC